>NZ_JAHBDR010000085.1:0-37331 GCF_019956575.1 Pseudomonas sp. A-R-19 | reverse complement strand
TGCAGCACGTTGCCGATGACGTGATGGTGATGTACCTCGGTCGCCCGGTGGAAATGGGCCCGAAGAACGCCATCTACGAACGCCCTCTGCACCCTTACACCCAGGCGCTGTTGTCGGCCACGCCGACCATTCACCCGGACCCGAACAAACCGAAAATCAAGATCGTCGGCGAGTTGCCCAACCCGCTGAACCCGCCACCCGGCTGCGCCTTCCACAAGCGCTGCCCATACGCCACCGAGCGTTGCAGCACTGAAGAACCGGCCCTGCGCCTGCTCGACAGCCGCCAGGTGGCTTGCCACCACGCCGAGCAATTCCTCGACGGCGCGGCGTAAGAATGTGGGAGCGGGCTTGCTCGCGAAAGCGTCATTCCAGTCAACATCAATGTCGACTGACAGATCGCCTTCGCGAGCAAGCCCGCTCCCACAGGTTAAGCGTTGTTAACCCAACCCCTTCTACTTCGATTGCGCATCGGTCTGGTAGAGGGGGTTTTGTTTTATCGGCGGCTCACGTCTGGCTATCGCCCTCATCCTCATCATCGGAGTCCGGCTCATCGGTGGTCGAATCATCGCCGTTGTCAGCCCCACCCTGCCCCTGATCTCCCGGTTCCGATTCGGATTTGGCGAGCATCAACCCCGCGTATCCCGCTTGCCCGCTCGAAGCCTGCTCCCCGTGATCGATACACTCGGCCCACGCCGTCGACGTCCCGAGCGAAAGCATTACCAACACCTTCAACAACAGTAAAACGCGAAACAACCTGTTCATAGCCGATTCCTTCCTTTCGTAGAGTGCCTGTCTGGCGCTGAGTCAAATCTAGTTGCGATCAGCCGGGTTCTCCAGATTGGACGCTAATGAGCGAGTAGAAATGCCTTCGGCAGAAAGACTGGTTTCGAATAAATCCAATAGCCGGATCAGCTAAGCGAAACAGTTCGGCGGGGTTGTCCTTCAATTTGGTCTGGAGCGCGAGAGCGGGTGGCCTGATAAATCAGCGGTATGGACAATAGCGCCAACGCCGCACTGACCAGCCACACACTGTGCCCGCCAAAGTGACCATACAACTGACCGCCAAGCACCGGCGACAACAGAGCACTCGCACTCCAGCTCATAAAAAACACGCCAAAGTACTGTCCGCTTTTTCCACTTTGCGCGTGCTGCATGACCAGCATATTCAGTGGCGGCACGAACAGTGCCTCGCCCAATGTCCAGACCACTGTCGACAGGCAGGCGTAGAACAGCCCGGAACCCAACGGCAACATACCGAGCCCACAGGCCAGCAACAGACTGCCCGCCACCAGTTGGCGGCGCGTACCCCAGCGTTCGCCCCAATGTGTCAATGGAATCTGTAACGACACCACCAATACGGCGTTCAATGCGAACTGCCAGCCGATGGCTTCGGTGCCCAGGCGATAGTAATCACGCAGATAGTTACCCAGCGTGCTGTAGACCGTGTCGAATGCCATCCCGAGCAAGGCCGTCGCCGCCAATAACCAGAGGAATGGTTTGTCGCGATAGGGCACGCTTGAGCCTGAGCCGCTGTCAGGTTTCTCGTCCGGGATCAGCACCGGTCGGCGCCATGTCGTGCGGACAAACCAGAGCAAGGCCAGCAGGGTCATGGCCGCGCTGGCGAAGAACACCCAGCGAAAATCGGTCTGCGCCAAAACGCCGCCCGCCACCCCGGCAGCGGCCATTCCGAGGTTCCGGGCTACCCGGCTCAAGGCTTGTGCCCGGGAACGCTGCGCAACCTCGCAATACTCCATGATCAACCGTTGATGCAGCGTACGGATCGCCCCGTCGACGGCCCCGCTGAGCACCAGCAATCCGGCCAGCAGCGGCACCTGCGTAACCAGCCCCAACAGGATCAGCCCCCATACTGAAATGAAGAACAGCGCTGCGGTCAGTCGCGCCGTGCGCACATGGTCGCTGAGCAACCCGCCAAGCATCGAACCGATCAGCAATCCGGCGCCATACGCCGACAACAGCCAGCCAACGGTTTCAATGGCCAGCCCCAGCTCCTGACGCAGGTACAACGCCATGAACAACTTGACCATGCTGCTCAGTCGATTGATGAACAGCAGCGCCGCGAGCACCCAGGCCATAACGCTGAAATAGCCGTCCAGCCTCAGCAGATGCGTCATTCCCTTGATCATCAAAATGGCCGCTGTTTGCGAAAGGTGCCTTGAACACTAAATGCCAACGACTGACTTGTCGCGGGCAAATCTCCCCATAGGGCAAAAGCGGAGACGAGCTACAAATACGCAGGAAAAGACCTACGCAATCGTCTCCAGCGCAAAATCAATCCACAAAAAAAGCCCACTGTTTTCACAGTGGGCTTTCGGGTGTCGCCACTCAGCGCTTAGTGATGCTCGCGGGTCGCACGGAATTTCACGTCCGGCCAGCGCTCTTCCATCAACGCCAGGTTGACCCGCGTAGGCGCGAGGTAGGTCAGGTGACCACCGCCGTCCAGTGCCAGGTTTTCCACGGCCTTGTTGGAAAATTCCTCAAGCTTCTTCTTGTCGCTGCATTCGATCCAGCGCGCGGAATAAACGGTGATCGGCTCGTAGGAGCACTCGACCTTGTATTCCTCTTTCAAGCGGCTGGCGACCACATCGAACTGCAGCACACCGACGGCGCCGAGGATGATGTCGTTGCTGCGCTCCGGGAAGAACACCTGGGTCGCGCCCTCTTCGGCCAGCTGCTGCAGACCTTGCCGCAGTTGCTTGGATTTCAGCGGGTCTTTCAGGCGTACGCGACGGAACAGTTCCGGAGCGAAGTGCGGGATGCCGGTGAAGCCCAGGACTTCGCCTTCGCTGAAGGTGTCGCCGATCTGGATGGTGCCGTGGTTGTGCAGGCCGATGATGTCGCCGGCAAACGCTTCTTCCAATTGCTCACGCTCAGAAGAGAAGAAGGTCAGCGCGTCGCCGATCCGCACGTCCTTGCCGGTGCGCACGTGGCGCATCTTCATGCCTTTTTCGTACTTGCCGGAGCAGATACGCATGAAGGCGATGCGGTCGCGGTGTTTCGGGTCCATGTTCGCCTGGATCTTGAAGATGAAGCCCGAGAACTTCTCTTCCACCGGCTCCACGGTACGCTCGTTGGCCACGCGCGCCAGTGGGCGCGGCGCCCAATCAACGACGGCGTCGAGTACGTGGTCGACACCGAAGTTGCCCAGTGCGGTACCGAAGAACACCGGGGTCAGTTGACCGTCGAGGAACTCCTGCTGGTTGAACTCGTGGCAGGCGCCCTGCACCAGTTCCAGCTGCTCGATGAAGCGCTCGTACTCGTCACCCAGGTGGGCGCGGGCTTCATCGGAATCGAGCTTCTCGATGATCTTGGTTTCGGTGCGCTCGTGGCCGTGACCGGCGGTGTACACGATGATGTAGTCATCGGCGAGGTGATACACGCCCTTGAAATCACGGTAGCAACCAATCGGCCAGGTGATCGGCGCCGCCTTGATCTTGAGGACGGCTTCGATTTCGTCGAGCAGTTCGATCGGGTCGCGAATGTCACGGTCGAGTTTGTTGATGAAGCTGACGATCGGCGTGTCACGCAGACGGCAGACGTCCATCAGGGCGATGGTCCGAGGCTCTACACCTTTACCGCCGTCGAGAACCATCAACGCCGAGTCCACTGCCGTCAGGGTGCGGTAGGTATCTTCGGAGAAGTCTTCGTGGCCCGGGGTGTCGAGCAGGTTGATCATGTGTTCGCGATACGGGAACTGCATGACCGACGTGGTAATGGAGATACCACGCTGCTTTTCCATTTCCATCCAGTCGGAGGTGGCATGGCGGTCGGACTTACGAGATTTCACCGTACCGGCTACCGCAATCGCCTTGCCCATCAGCAAGAGCTTCTCGGTGATGGTGGTCTTACCGGCATCGGGGTGGGAAATAATGGCGAAAGTGCGGCGTTTCGCGACTTCGGCGGCCTGTTTGGTCATGGGAAATCGCCTGGCAGGTGATTCAAAAAAGGGCGCAGATTATAGCCCAAGTTGATCGAAGAACCGAACCGTTGAGCACATTAGGGGTGGCCAAATGCTGCTTCAGATGGGAACCTTTTAAAGCACGGAGACGTCCACTCCCCCGTTACGACCACTCGTCGAGGGCCTGAAACACCTGCAATTCGGCCTGACGAGGCTGTGCTCATGGCTCAACAAGCCGTGTGCGTACCCCCTGTAGGAGCGAGCCTGCTCGCGAAAAACGTCCAGACAATGCGTACATTCAGGTACCCAGCGTTATCGTTGACGACCATCGCGAGCAAGCTCGCTCCTACAGGGAAACGCGCTCGGCATGAGCTGCTTATCGCGATCACTTTTTCGGCAGCCAGGAATGGCCTTGCCACACGAAAAAGCGTTCGCCGACTGAAAAAAGGAGTCCGCCTGTGGCTATCCACTATGGCAAAGGGCTGATAGGAGGCGCGCTGGTATTCGCCCTTCTGGCCCTGCTGATCAACTGGATCGGCATTAACACGATCGAACACTACCGCGACGATTTGTTGTTTTACCTGCAAGCTCATCTGATTCTCGTCCTCGCTTCCATGCTGGCCGCCCTTGTCGTGGGCATTCCTGCCGGCATCCTCCTCAGCCGCCCGAACATGATCGGCCGTGCCGAGCGCTTCATGCAGTTCTTCAATATCGGCAACACCGTCCCGCCCCTCGCCGTCCTGGCCATCGCCCTCGGCATCCTCGGCATCGGCAGCGGCCCCGCCATCTTCGCCCTGTTCCTCGCCTCGCTACTGCCCATCGTGCGCAACACCTACGAAGGCCTGAAAAACGTTCAAGGCTCGCTCAAGGAAGCCGCCGTCGGCATCGGCATGACCCCGCGCCAGGTGCTGTGGAAAGTCGAATTGCCCAACGCAGTGCCGATCATCATCGGTGGCGTGCGCGTGGCGTTGGCGATCAATGTCGGGACCGCTCCGCTGGCGTTCCTTATTGGCGCCAACAGCCTTGGCAGCCTGATATTCCCCGGCATTGCCCTGAACAATCAGCCGCAATTGCTGCTCGGTGCCGCGTGCACCGCGTTGCTGGCCTTGTTGCTCGACGGCCTGGTGACACTCGCCAGCCGCCTCTGGCTCGAACGCGGCTTACGCCCGTCTTAAGCCCCGGCAAAGGAATCGTCATGAAAACATCAAGCTTTTTACTAGGCTGCATCCTGCTGTGCGCAGGATTTGCCCAGGCCGCGGAAAAACCGTTGATCCGCATCGGCGCCCGGGTGTTCACCGAACAGACCCTGCTGGCGGAGATCACTTCGCAGTACCTGCGCACCAAGGGTTACGACGTACAAGTGACCGGCGGCCTGGGCAGCAATCTGGCCCGCAGCGCCCACGAAAGTGGTCAGTTGGACATGCTCTGGGAATACACCGGCGTTTCGCTGGTGGCCTACAACCATGTCACTGAAAAACTCGACAGCGAACAGTCCTACGCACGAGTAAAAGAACTCGACGCGAAAAAAGGCCTGATCTGGCTCACCCCGTCGAAATTCAGCAACACCTACGCCCTCGCCCTGCCGAAGAACGTCGCCGACCAATACCCGCAGATCAACACCATCAGTGAACTGAACAGGGTGCTGCGCAAGGAGGCCAAGACCAACAACCTGGTGGCGCTGGACACCGAGTTCGCCAACCGCTCGGACGGCCTTGATGGCATGGTCAAGCTCTACGACATGAACCTGACCCGCAAGAACATCCGGCAGATGGATGCGGGTCTGGTCTACACGGCACTGCGCAACGGCCAGGTGTTTGCCGGCCTGGTCTACACAACTGACGGCCGCCTCAACGCTTTCAAGTTGAAACTGCTGGAAGACGACAAGCATTACTTCCCCGACTACACCGCAGCGCCCGTGGTGCGTCAGGCCTACCTCGATGCGCATCCGCAACTGGCCGCACAGCTCAAGCCGCTGGCTGAACTGTTCGACGACAACACCATGCGCGAGCTCAACGCACGGGTCGATGTCGATCACCAGAGCCCTTCAGCCGTTGCCGCCGATTTCCTGCGCCAACACCCGATCAATTAAGGAGGAAAAGTCATGGAATTTTTGAACGCCTTTTCCCATCTCGACTGGCCATTGATCTTACACCTTACGTGGCAACACATCACCTTGGTCGGCATTGCCGTGACCCTGGCAATCCTGGTCGGCGTGCCGCTGGGCATCCTGATGACCCGCTTCCCGAGTCTCGCCGGTCCGTTGCAGGCCAGCGCCACGGTGTTGCTGACCGTACCGTCGATTGCCCTGTTCGGCCTGCTGCTGCCGTTCTATTCAAAATTCGGCCAGGGCCTGGGGCCGATGCCGGCGATCACGGCGGTGTTTCTCTATTCGCTGCTGCCGATCATGCGTAACACCTACCTGGCCCTGACCAGCGTCGAACCAGGCATCCGTGAAGCCGCACGCGGCATCGGCATGACCTTCGGCCAGCGCCTGCGCATGGTCGAATTGCCCATCGCCGTGCCGGTGATCCTCGCTGGCGTACGCACTGCCGTGGTCATGAACATCGGCGTCATGACCATCGCCGCCACCATTGGCGCTGGCGGCCTCGGCGTACTCATCCTCGCTTCCATCAGCCGTAGCGACATGTCGATGCTGATCGTCGGTGCCGTGCTGGTCAGTGTGCTGGCAATCATCGCCGACCTGATCCTGCAAGTGCTGCAACGTTCGCTGACTCCAAAAGGACTCCTGAAATGATCGAACTTCAAAACCTCAGCAAGACCTTCCAAAGCAACGGTAAAGATGTGAAAGCCGTGGACTCGGTAAGCCTGACCGTCAATGAAGGCGAAATCTGTGTGTTTCTCGGGCCATCGGGTTGCGGCAAAAGCACCACGCTGAAAATGATCAACCGCCTGATCAAACCCACCTCGGGCAAGATCCTGATCAACGGCGAAGACACCACCGACCTCGATGAAGTGACGCTGCGCCGCAACATCGGCTACGTGATCCAGCAGATCGGCCTGTTCCCGAACATGACCATCGAAGAGAACATCGTGGTCGTGCCGAAACTCCTCGGCTGGGACAAGCAGAAATGCCACGACCGCGCCCGCGAGTTGATGAGCATGATCAAGCTTGAACCCAAGCAATACCTGCATCGTTATCCACGAGAACTGTCCGGTGGCCAACAGCAGCGGATCGGCGTAATTCGCGCACTGGCGGCGGATGCACCGCTGCTGCTGATGGACGAACCGTTCGGCGCGGTCGACCCGATCAACCGCGAGATGATCCAGAACGAATTCTTCGAAATGCAGCGGGCGCTGAACAAGACCGTGATCATGGTCAGCCATGACATCGACGAGGCGATCAAGCTCGGCGACAAGATCGCGATCTTCCGCGCCGGCAAGCTGTTGCAGATCGATCACCCGGACACGTTGCTCGCGCATCCGGCGGATGAGTTTGTCAGCAACTTCGTCGGCCAGGACAGCACGCTGAAACGCCTGTTGCTGGTGAAAGCCGAAGACGCGGCGGACAACGCGCCCTCCGTCAGCCCGCAAACCCCGGTGGCCGAAGCGCTGGAGTTGATGGATGAGCATGACCGACGCTACGTGGTGGTCACCTGTACCGAGAACAAAGCCTTGGGTTATGTAAGACGTCGCGACCTGCACCGTCAGACCGGCACCTGCGCGCAGTACCAACGCGAGTTCAACGCCACGGCGGCGTACGACGAGCACCTGCGCATCCTGCTGTCGCGCATGTACGAGTTCAATCGTGCGTGGTTGCCGGTGATGGATGCCGAGCGGGTGTTTTTGGGTGAGGTGACCCAGGAGTCGATTGCTGCTTATTTAAGCTCAGGTCGTTCGCGCGGGATGAAGACCAATATCGTGTCGCCGGCCGAGGCGGTGGTGGCTTAAAAAAAAGCACACTTAAACACTGAATCTGTGGCGAGGGAGCTTGCTCCCGCTGGGTCGCGAAGCGGCCCCTCTTTCAAAAAAGAAGAGGACTGCTACGCAGTCCAGCGGGAGCAAGCTCCCTCGCCACATTATTTTTTGAACCGCTGATTTTTCAGCGGGTTTTAGGGCCTCGGATTTAGCGGAAAAAAATATCAACACCCACAGCCAAGCACGGCCTTCGAAAACCTGTGGTGCAACAGTCAAAATCCCCCTCAACCGACCTTCTCGCAGCCAACGTCGCCGAAGTTGACGCTATCGCACTTTCTAGCGAGTTAGCGCGCAAAAGCGTCGAACGTGCAGGTATTTTTAACACTTCGCAATTCTTCGGGAACATCCGGCTGTCATCTGAGTCGGTTACAAAGAGTGATGCCCGCGACGCGCGTCAGAAGAGTGCAAAAACGCGACATTTTTTGTTGATCTCAAGCCCCTCACGCCCTAAAGTTCGCGCCGAACGTCCATGCTGGAAACGATCCATCCGGCTCAAGTACTGACGACGAGACAGCAAGGCCAAGGGAAAGCGGCACTTCCCATGGCCTTTTTGCTTTCGGCGACATGCCTTGGGAAGTAGGCGAACCAAAGTGGGGATACGGAGGACGTTCATTTGCACCCATTGATTACTAATGTTTGCCACTAGGAGTCCCAAGTATGTCGATCCAGGTCGAAGACTATTTCGCGCGCGAAACCTTTCAGAAAATGAAGGCGTTCGCCGACAAGCAGGAAACCCCGTTCGTGGTGATCGACACCGCGATGATCAGCCAGGCCTATGACGACCTGCGCGCCGGTTTCGAATTCGCCAAGGTCTACTACGCGGTCAAGGCCAACCCGGCCGTCGAAATCATCGACCTGCTCAAGGAGAAAGGCTCGAGCTTCGACATCGCCTCTATCTATGAGCTGGATAAAGTGCTGGATCGCGGCGTCAGCGCCGACCACATCAGCTACGGCAACACCATCAAGAAGTCCAAGGACATCCGCTACTTCTACGAGAAGGGCGTGCGCCTGTTTGCCACCGACTCCGAAGCCGACCTGCGCAACATCGCCAAGGCTGCACCGGGCTCGAAAGTCTACGTGCGCATCCTGACCGAAGGCTCGACCACCGCCGACTGGCCTTTGTCGCGCAAGTTCGGTTGCCAGACCGACATGGCCATGGACCTGTTGATCCTCGCTCGCGACCTGGGCCTGGTGCCTTACGGCATCTCGTTCCACGTCGGCTCGCAGCAGCGCGACATCAGCGTCTGGGACGCGGCGATCGCCAAGGTCAAAGTGATCTTCGAGCGCCTGAAAGAAGAAGACGGCATTCACCTGAAGCTGATCAACATGGGTGGCGGCTTCCCGGCCAACTACATCACCCGCACCAACAGCCTGGAAACCTACGCCGAGGAAATCATCCGTTTCCTGAAGGAAGACTTCGGTGACGATCTGCCGGAAATCATCCTGGAACCAGGCCGTTCGTTGATCGCCAACGCCGGTATCCTGGTCAGTGAAGTGGTACTGGTCGCGCGCAAATCCCGCACTGCGGTCGAGCGTTGGGTGTACACGGATGTGGGCAAGTTCTCCGGCCTGATCGAAACCATGGACGAAGCCATCAAGTTCCCGATCTGGACCGAAAAGAAAGGCGAGATGGAAGAAGTGGTCATCGCCGGTCCAACCTGTGACAGCGCCGACATCATGTACGAAAACTACAAATACGGCCTGCCGCTGAACCTGGCCATCGGTGATCGCCTGTACTGGCTGTCGACCGGCGCATACACCACCAGCTACAGCGCCGTCGAGTTCAATGGCTTCCCGCCGCTGAAGTCGTTCTACGTGTAAATACATCACGCAAAAAACAAAAAGCCCATGACGTGTCATGGGCTTTTTTGTGCCTGAAATTTAATTGCACATTCCACCTGTAGGAGCTGGCTTGCCAGCGATGGTGGTTAACGATAATGCGTTTCTACAGACGGGATGCGGTGTTCTTTAGATCATCGCTGGCAAGCCAGCTCCTACAGAAGGTGTCTGCTCCAGTTGAGCGGCGCGCTGGAGGTACTCGCTCGCCAGAGCCTGAATCCGCGGATCCGTTGCACTGGCCAGCGTCTGGCTCGCCACTCGCAGAAATTTCGGGTTGCCGTCGGACAGCGCCTTGCGCAGCCAGCCCAACGCCTCGTCGATATGGCCGGTGTGGGCCAATACCGCGGCGTAACTGAACTGCCCCCGAAAGTCCCCTCCCTCGGCCGAACGCCGGTACCAGTCGCGAGCCGCGCGCAAATCCATGGGACACACTCGTCCTTCTTCCAGGTATCGACCCAGCAGGTTCATCGATTTGGCATGGCCCAAGTGTGCCGCGCGTTGATAGAAACCGAACGCCGACGCCTGATCCTTGTTTACCCCGCGCCCGGTCGCCAGCAGATTGGCGTAGTTGTACATCGCCCAATCCAGCCCGGCCTGCGCCGCCACTCGATAATGCCGCGCCGCTATCGAAGTATCAGCAACACAGCCCCAACCATGTTCATGACAACGACCAAGCATGTTGCGCGCCATCAAGTGCCCTTGGCGGGCAGCGATGCCGAACCAGCTCAACGCCAGTGGCTGATCCTGGGCGATACCCTGGCCGTCGAGCAGGATCTGCCCGAGCAAGGCCTGGGCCTCGACTTCACCTTCACGCGCGGCGATCAGGATCGCCTGGGCCGCTCGCGCCGGGCTTTCGTCGAGCATGGCGCGCAGGCGCTCGCCGTCGAGCATTTCCTCGCGGCGCAAACGGAAGTCCGCCACTTACACCTCGACCCAGCGACGCAGCAGGTTGTGATAGGTGCCGGTCAGTCGGATCAGCGATGGATGATCGGGCACATCGCGGGTCAATTGCTGGATGGCCCCATCCATCTCGAACAACAGGGCGCGCTGGCTGTCTTCGCGCACCAGGCTTTGGGTCCAGAAAAACGAGGCGAGGCGCGTTCCGCGTGTCACCGCGTTGACCTTGTGCAGGCTGGTGCCGGGGTACAGCAGCATGTCGCCGGCAGGCAATTTCACCCGCTGGGTGCCGAAGGTATCCTGAATTTCCAGCTCGCCGCCGTCGTAATCCTCGGGCTCGCTGAAGAACAGCGTGGCGGACAAATCCGTGCGTACCCGTTCGACGCTGCCCTTGGGCTGACGCACTGCGTTGTCGATGTGGAAGTCGAAACTGCCCCCGGCGGTGTAACAGTTCACCAGCGGAGGAAAGACCTTGTGCGGTAGCGCAGCCGACATGAACAGTGGATTTTTCCATAGCCGCTCCAGCATCGCCGCGCCGATCTCCTTGGCCAGCGGATGCCCTTCAGGCAATTGCAGATTGTGCTTGGCCTTGGCCGACTGGTAGCCGGCGGTGATCTTGCCATCGGCCCAATCGGCTTGCTCCAGAGCCTCGCGAATGCGCTGCACCTCATCTTTTCCGAACAGGCCGGGAATGTGCAGCAGCATGACAAGACACCTGGAAACAAAGGGACGCCAATGGTATTGATTCTTATTGCCCGTGTAAAACCCAACAGACGAATGAGTCAGCAAAAACCGTAAGGGTAAATTGTAAAGAATGTAAATTCAGTGCGAATAGTAATGTTTCGCAATTGTTACGAATACGTATTTACCCTATATTCCGCCGCCTCAAATCCTTGGGGAGGGGAATTCAAATGTCGCGTCAACAACCACAAGTACCGGTCAGTTCACCACGTTTGCTCGCATCCGCCATCGGCATGGCGATTACTGCCGGCTCCGCGGGCCACATGGCTTTCGCGGCGGAAAAAACCGACGAAAAAGCACCGGACAATGTGATTTCGCTGGGCGCCACCGCCATCACCGGCGAAGCTCAGGACGAGACGACCTACAACGTCGAGAAAGCC
Source organism: Pseudomonas sp. A-R-19 (assembly GCF_019956575.1). NCBI lineage: Bacteria > Pseudomonadati > Pseudomonadota > Gammaproteobacteria > Pseudomonadales > Pseudomonadaceae > Pseudomonas > Pseudomonas sp. A-R-19. The sequence continues at coordinate 25,622 of NZ_JAHBDR010000085.1, read as the reverse complement.
TCCTCGCCCAAGTACACCGCGCCGCTGATCGACACGCCGCGCTCGGTGACCGTGGTTCCGCAACAAGTCTTGAAAGACACCGGTTCGCTCAACCTGCAGGACGCGCTGCGCACTGTTCCTGGCATCACCTTCGGTGCCGGTGAAGGCGGTAACCCGCAAGGCGACCGTCCGTTCATCCGCGGCTTCGACGCCCAGGGCGACACCTACCTGGACGGCGTGCGCGATACCGGTTCCCAGAGCCGCGAGATCTTCGCCGTTGAATCGATCGAAGTCAGCAAAGGCCCGAACTCCGCGATCGGCGGCCGTGGCGCTGCCGGCGGCAGCATCAACCTGGTCAGCAAGAAAGCCCACCTGGGCGATTCGCTCGACGGTGGTTTCACCTGGGGCTCCGACCAGACCCAGCGTTATACCTTCGACGGCAACTACCAGTTCACCGACACCGCCGCTGGCCGTCTGAACTTGCTGAGCCACGAAAGCAACGTCGCCGGGCGTGACAGCGTCAACTACGACCGTTGGGGTGTGGCACCGTCCCTGGCTTTCGGCCTGGGCACCGACACTCGCGTCAACCTTGACTATTACCACCTCGAAAGCAACGACACGCCGGATTCGGGCATTCCCTACTCCATCCCGACCGGAGGCTCGACTGCGCGTACCAAGGCCAACCCGGACAAGCCGAATGACGGCGGCGACAGCAGCAATTTCTATGGTCTGACCGACCGCGACTTCCGTAAGACCCGCGTCGATACGGCGACCTTCGCCATCGAGCACGACCTGAGCGACGCACTGACCATCAAGAACACCCTGCGCCACGGCACCAGCATGCAGGATTACATCCTGACCCAGCCGGACGACAGCAAAGGCAACGTCAACAATGGCAGCGTGTGGCGCCGCGCGAATACCCGCGTGAGCAACACCGAGACCACCACCAACCAGACCGACCTGTTCGGTGATGTCTACATCGCCGGGTTCAAGAACAGCTTTTCCACCGGTGTCGAATACACCCACGAGGAAAGCGAAAAGTCCACGTACAACGTCAACACGGACACCACCCCGGGAACAGCCGCAGCGACCACCAACTGCTCGCCGGCACTGATCGGCGCACCTAGCGGCTACAACTGCACCTCGCTGTCCAACCCGAACCCGAATGATCCGTGGAACGGCGCCATCTCGCGCAACTATGCCGGCACCGACACCAAGGCCAACACCTACGCACTGTATGTGTTCGACACCCTGACGTTGTCCGAGCAGTGGCTGGTGAACATGGGCCTGCGCTACGACCATTTCGACACCGACTACAAGACTTTCAACGGTTCCAGCGTGACCACGTCCAAGGGCGATGACACCAGCGAATTCGTCACCGGTCAGTTCGGCGTGGTGTACAAACCAGCGGAAAACGGCAGCATCTATGCGTCCTACGCGACGTCCGCCACGCCACCGGGCAACACCCTGGGTGAAGGCATGGACGGCAACCCGCTGGGCGGCACACCGGATCGTAACGGCAACCTGCTGAAAAGCGACATGGAGCCGGAAACCACCAAGAACTACGAAATCGGCACCAAGTGGGACCTGCTGAACGATCGTCTGTCCCTGACCGCCGACATCTTCCGCACCGAGAAAGACAACGCTCGTGTGCAGACCAACACCACCACCTACGAAAACGTCGGCAAAACCCGCGTTCAAGGTGTCGAGCTGTCGGCCAGCGGCAAGCTCACCGACAAATGGCAAGTGTTCGCCGGTTACGCCTACATGGACAGCGAGCAAGTCGATGGTGGTGACCTGCCGGCAAACAAGGCCAACAACGGCAACGAACTGCCTAACACGCCGAAAAACAGTGCCAGCCTGTGGACGACCTACCAGGTCACGCCGAAGCTGACCATCGGTGGCGGTGCGTTCTATGTCGATGACGTGTTCGGCAGTGTTGCCAACACCACCATGGTTGATTCCTACGTTCGTTACGACGCGATGGCAGCCTACAAGCTGAGCAAAAACGTCGACCTGCAACTGAACGTGCAGAACCTGACCGACGAAACCTACTACGACAAGGCGTTCTCGACTCACTTCGCCAACCAGGCGGCTGGTCGTACCGCATTGCTGAGCACCAACTTCCACTTCTGATAGATGCGGAACCTGTGGGAGCGGGCTTGCTCGCGAAGGCGGTCCGTCAGTTGACATTTAAGTCGACTGACACACTGCCTTCGCGAGCAAGCCCGCTCCCACATAAAGTTCGCTCGACAGTCCAGGCCCCGCTCAACAGAACGGGGCCTTTGTGCGTAAAAAAGAATGCTTCTCGACAACCCCACGGCATAATGCGCGCCGTGATGAATAAATTTGAACGAACAAGGCGAGCGACGTGTTGAAGAAAACCCTGTTCCAGTTGCACTGGTTTTTCGGCATCAGCGCCGGGCTGGTCCTGGCCCTGATGGGCATCACCGGGGCGATGGTGTCGTTTCAGGACGAAATCCTGAATGCGCTCAACCCTTCTGTGTTGCAAGTCGAGAAACAGGTCGCCGGTGTGCTGCCGCCCGCCGAACTGGTGGAGCACATCGAAGCCGCGTCTGGCAAAAAAGTCGCGATGCTCACCGTGGAAACCGACAGTGGCAACGCCGCCAAAGTGTGGTTCACCCCGCCGCCGGGTGAGCGCCGAGGCGAGATGCGCTACTTCGATCCCTACACTGCCGAGTTCCTCGGTGATGCCACCGGCCAGGACTTCTTCGGGTTGATGCTGCAACTGCACCGTTTCCTCGCCATGGGCGATACGGGTCGGCAGATCACTGGCGCCTGCACCCTGATCCTGGTGTTCTTCTGCCTGTCCGGCCTGTACCTGCGCTGGCCTCGCCAGTGGAAAAGCTGGCGCGCCTGGCTGACCCTGGACTGGAAGAAAAAGGGTCGCAGCTTCAACTGGGACCTGCACTCGGTGGCTGGCACCTGGTGCCTGGTGTTTTACCTCCTGGCAGCGCTGACCGGGCTGTCCTGGTCCTACGAGTGGTACAACAAGGGCCTGACCCGGTTGCTCTCCGACTCACCGCAGACCGAACGCGTTCGCGGCGGACGTGGCCCCGCGCCGCAAGGTCCGGCACCAACAGCCGATTACGCGGCAATGTGGAGCAGCATCTACAGCGCAGCCGGCCCGCAACTCAGTTCCTATAACGTGCGCATGCCGCCAGTGGCCGGTCAACCAGCGACCGTTTACTTCCTCCTGAAAACTTCGCCGCATGACCGCGCCCTGAACCAGATCACCCTCGACCCGGCCACCGGCGTGGTCAAACGGGTCGATCGCTACAGCGACAAGAGCGTCAAGGCGCAACTGCTGACGAGCATCTATGCGCTGCACGTCGGCAGCTACTTCGGCATTGTCGGTCGGATCATCCTGACCCTCACCGCGTTGAGCATGCCGTTGTTCTTCGTCACTGGCTGGTTGCTGTACCTGGATCGTCGCCGCAAAAAACGCCAGATCAAGGATGCTCGCCAAGGCCTTGTACAACCGGGCAACGATGCACCGGCCTGGCTGATCGGTTTCGCCAGCCAGAGCGGGTTCGCCGAGCAACTGGCCTGGCAGACCGCCGGGCAATTGCAGGCCGCGGGCCTGCCGGTGAAGGTACAGCCGCTGGCGGACGTCAGCGAGCAGGATTTGCAGGACTCGAACAACGCACTGTTCGTCGTCAGCACCTTCGGTGACGGCGAAGCACCCGACAGCGCCAGGCGTTTCGAACGCAAGGTACTGGGCCGCACGCCGAGCCTGGATCGCCTGAACTACACAGTCCTCGGCCTCGGCGACCGGCAGTACCAGCACTTCTGCGGATTCGCCAAGCGCCTGCACAGCTGGCTCGGTGAGCACGGCGGCAAGACCCTGTTCGCGCCAGTGGAAGTCGACAGCGGCGATCCTTACGCCCTGCGCCACTGGCAACAGCAACTGGGCCTGCTGACCGGCCACGCACCCGTCGACACCTGGCAGGCGCCCAACTACGACAACTGGACCCTGGTCCGGCGTGAACTGCTCAACCCGGACAGCAGCGGATCCCCGGTGTACTTGCTCGGCCTCAGCGCCCCGACCACCAGCAGTTGGCTGGCCGGTGATCTGGTGGAAGTCTTGCCGCGCAATTGCCCGTGGGCCATCGAGCATTTCCTCGACGGCCTGGGCATTCACGGGGAGACCAAGGTGCAGCTCAACGGCCTGGAGGAAACCCTCGAACAGGCCCTGGCCAGCCGCCAGTTGCCGCAAAACCGCGCCCATCTGGTCGGCCTGCACGCGCAGGCGCTGGCCGAGGCCCTCGTGCCGCTGGCCATGCGCGAATACTCGATTGCTTCGATTCCAGCCGACGGCGTGTTGGAATTGATCGTGCGCCAGGAAGTGCATGCCGATGGCAACCTCGGCGTCGGCTCCGGCTGGTTGACCGAACACGCGCCTGTGGGCAGTTCCATCAGCCTGCGCGTGCGACGCAACAGTGGTTTCCATCTGCCAGCCCAACCGGTGCCGATGATCCTGCTGGGCAATGGCACAGGGCTGGCCGGCTTGCGCAGCCTGCTCAAGGCCCGGATTGCCGATGGTCAGCAACGTCACTGGCTGCTGTTTGGCGAGCGTAATCGTGAGCACGATTTCCTCTGCCGCGCGGAACTGGAAGAGTGGTTGATCAACGGTGATCTGGCGCGCCTCGACCTGGCCTTCTCGCGGGATCAGGCCGAGAAGATCTACGTACAGGATCGCTTGCGGGAGTCGGCCGAGGAACTGAAAAAGTGGCTGGCAGAGGATGCGGTGATTTACATCTGCGGCAGTATGCAGGGGATGGCTAGCGGGGTTGATCAGTTGCTGCAGGAAGTCCTCGGAGCAGCGCAGGTAGAAACGCTTATCGAACAAAACCGTTACCGCCGCGACGTCTACTGAGTGCAGCCGGATCTCATCCGGCTGCAACTCCACTTTGCTCATTGTTCTTCAACAGCATATTTACCTTTATGGCGCATGAAGTCCGACCATTCCTGCAATCTGTCCATACGCAGTTGCAGTGGACCCAGCAAGCTGGCGACCAGGTCCAGCACCAAGAGCAAAGTCGAATACGTCGAGGAAGCGGTTATCGAGCAAAGCCTATCAATCATCACGTTCAATAGCTGCTCAATCCTGTTCAGAAAATGACCGAAGTTGAACAGTGCGGAGGAGGAGGAAGCGTACACGCCAGTCAAACGATACAGCTCCAGCGTTTGAGGGGCAGGATCTCCTTTGTACGGTTTTCTGAAATCGAAGGGTGAGGTCCCGGAACCCGAAGGAGGCTTTTGCGGTGAATAGCCGTACGCCGCTATTTTTTGTTTTCTTGCCGCAACGATGCGGTAGAACATTGGATGAATCCCTCGCTCCATCGAGGAAACATTCAATCTGTACCGTTCAACTGTTTTCAGTTGGGTGCGGCACCGGTCAACGAAAAAGCTCATGACTCCGGAAACGTTGTAAAGGCTGCAAATGACAAGGTGCGGTTGCCAGAGGTCGAAAGGAGCGCACCCCAAAGTATCAATTGTCACCCGTCGGTAGCGCGTCACGCCTGGCTTGGCCTCAAGGAAAACCTGTCGAAGGTCGCGGGCTTGATCGATGCAGGCAAGCACTCCCGCCCGTAGTTCCGCCACATCTTCGACCAGGGAGTGAAATCTGCAGAGTTGCGCATCAGCCTCTTCGCTCAACGCCTGCACATAGGCGCCTAGCACCTTTGATGTCTCAGGGGGTTGAGTGAGTAATGAAATCCTTGTGGAGCACCTCGTTCAAGAACAATTTGTATGCGCGCAACGCAATAAAATCATCCTCCTGAAAAAATATGACATCCCTGTTCTCGTCGCTCATCGGCGTCTCCTGCGAATATTCAATCCCGAGTAACACAATCAATAAAAAGCCGTGCATCGCGAGGCTCGACGCACGGCCATTCAAGGGCGGTATGAAACGTAATACTTACAGATTAGAAAGCTGATTCAGGTAACCGGCAAAACCATTGGCGGTAGAGAGAAATTCTGAAATCTGCTTACTCAAGGGCGTAGCCTGATGAGCCCTCATCGAGTTCAAGAAACGCGACACTGTTTTGTCGATCTTTTCGAACTCTGCTACGTAGAGTTTGCGCTGCTCATTCATCTCGCCATAAACATCGATGAGCTTTATTTTGTCGGTAGTGCTTCGTGCGCCTCGTTTTTCGGCAGTGATTTGCGCCTGCACCTCCACAGTCTTATCACGAAGGACTTGGTTCTGTTTTACCATCAAGACAAAGGAAACATCCTTTACTGCGCCCTGCAGATCCTGTTTCACTTTCTCGACCGCTGCCAGTACAAGTTCAACCTGAGATGGCTTCGCACCGAGCTTTTTAACCGTCTCGACATTCAGTTCGATATTCTTGATAACGCCGGAAATTCCGAGTTTATTGAGTTCATCCACAGCTTCGTTGATGACTGCACGTTTTTTTTCAAGATCAGTCAGGCTGGCATTCAAACGTTCCAATACGACTTCACGATCTGCAGCGTCATTAATCAACGAGGCTTTGAATCCCCGCACGGTTGTCTCATCGTAGACTGCGTTGAATTTCTCGAGACTTTCACTCAACGAATTGGAAATTTCACTGACGGATAACTGTGACTCTTTTAACAACTCAGCCTGCTCCCCATGAATTTCGTCGACCTCTTCAGAACCTTCTTGCAGTTCTTCCTCGAGTGACATTAACTGCCCAAGTGTGGATCTAAGTGCAAACTCGGTTTTCAGAGCCTTTTCCCTGACCACGTTGGAGCCGATCGAAATGTCGACCGAAAGTGTTTGAAATTTTTCGCTCAAATCCGGAAGATAATCCGTTTTCAAGAACAACAACTTCGCCTCCACCGCGCTGTTGCGCAGTTTCGAACAACTGTCCTGAAAGACATTGGTTTGCACGGCAGGGTACATATCACTTTGCATTAAAGACCTCCTTGATCTTTTTCCTTGAAAACCGTATTCCCTCATGTATTCAACTTCCGCCTCGCGGAATAACTCAACCAGGGCATCAGCACTGTTGTGGATCGCGGCCCATGGCGCAGCGACCAAACGAAATTGAGTAATGAAGGCGAATAACCGAACACCGCCTTCGATCTTCGAGACCGCTTTTTCGGAGCTTTCGATGTACGCATGAAGCACGTTCCAGGTATGGACCACGTTATTTGTCGCCACTTCAGCATCCAGAGCGACCGTCTGCATATCCTGCATGTCACTTCTGATCCGTGCGATCGAGCCCAGGGTCTTGGACTTGCTCTCAAGGCTCTTGATGGCAGCTTCCTGAATGCCGCTCAGATCATTGCGCCGGGATCGTACATCTTCAGCTTCCACCCCGATATAGATGGCAACTCCCAACCCGATGAGCGAAAAGTTGCTAAACGACTCAAGCGATTTCAAAACCAGCGCCTTGTACTCTTTGTTCAACTCATCAATTTGATTGGCGCGCTCCTTGATCTCGTTATTCAAACTCTCGATGTCCGACGCGTACGTATTACTCTCGAGAGCCAGCGCCAGCAACTTGATAGTAGGAATGACATCGTTCGTCAGTTGTTGACTAAACGCGTTGAGATCGGTTTTGATTTCAACGGCCGTGCGCAGATACTCCTTGACGTGCTCGAAGATCAGATCCAGAACATCCCCCATATCCGGGATGGTGTCCGCTTCCAACGCAAGATCCGGGAACGGCTTGCCTTCTTTCACTTCCCAGTCGCGCAGTTCCTTGTAGTTGGTGATCTTGTGTGTACCCAGCGTCTTTGCCAGTTTGACTTCAGTGAAAATCTCCTCGACCGAAAGAAGATATACCCCCATGTTCAAACCAAACAGTTTCAAATGGGTTCCCGTCAGCATGATGCGAGAGCGCAGGGGGGACCACAGACTGGCATGCGAGTTTATCTTTCTAAAAGACGCGAGAAAGTCTTCAGTCGTGAAACCTTTGCCACCCTCTTCGTCGCCAAAACTCAGGTAAATCGCAAGGGCTCGCTCGTTGGTCGGAAGTGCCAGCCCTGCGGCTTCGTATTTTCGCAGGGAAATGATTTGAGCTTTGGTCAGTACCAATCCGTTTGCGCGAGTAATGTCATTCGCGGCCCCGGTCGACAAAGACATGAGCGTCTGGGGGACAACGGCTGCAAGATCTGCAATTTCTTCGTGATTTTTGCCTTCCAGGCTTTTTTCCCACAACACAGCGGACATAGCGATCCCTCTCTAAAAGTTAGACTCTTAACCAGACCATACAACTCTCACAGCCTGCTTATTCGTCATTAAGTTCAGAGAAGAAATTAAGCACACACCCAATATCGATCAAGCGATTAAATATATGAAAATATGAGAATTAGAAAACCTCAACAAACAAACATCAAATTCATCGACTAACGAGAACCACTGAAAGCCTCAATCAACATCAACACAGCAACCTCCAGACGCCAGCATTTGACAGTAATTACAAATAAACCCCGCAACTTTCAGTATCAGCTTCTTTTGCAAAAAACATTTCCCATAGAGCGAGCAAATACCGAGTCACACGGAGACAGTCTTTGCTCAAACACCGCCATGCCGTCCAGATCCCGCAACACCACGCTCAACTCCCCACTCTGCCCATCGATATTCACCTCGCCAAAAAACTGAAACCCGGCAAACGGCGAGGCGTTATGTGTAGGGGATGCCTTCTCGAATACCACTTCAGGGCCAAAGGTTTTATCCAGTGAGTCAGGCCCGAAACTGCCCGCATTCAACGGCCCGGCAATGAACTCCCAGAACGGCTCAAAGTCCTGGAACGCCGCCCGATCCGGATGGTAATGATGGGCCGCGCAGTAATGCACATCCGCCGTCAGGAACAGAAAATTACGCACCTGCCGCGCCCGCAGGAAGCCGAGCAATTCGGCGATTTCCAGTTCGCGCCCCTGGGCCGGGCCGGGGTCACCGTTGGCCACTGCTTCCCACCTCGTGACACCGGGGCTGACTTCGCCGTCAGGCGCGCCAAGGCCAATGGACATGTCGGCGGCGATCACTTTCCATTGCGCGTTCGAGGCCTGCATTTCGCGCTTGAGCCAGTCCAGTTGCTCACGACCGAGAAACGGCTTGGCATCCCCCAGATTGTCGTCATTGGCCCCGCGATAGCTGCGCATGTCGAGCACGAACACATCGAGCAGCGGCCCGTAACCGAGCTTGCGATAGATCCGCCCGCCGCCATCGGCACTCTGCATGCGCATCGGCGCGTATTCGAGCCAGGCCTGGCGGGCGCGGTCCACCAGGCTGTGGATATCTTTGCTCTGGTAACGTGCATCCAACTGCTTGCCGGGCGACCAGTTGTTCAGCACTTCGTGGTCGTCCCACTGCCAGATCTGTGGGACCTCGGCATTGAAGCGGCGGATGTTTTCGTCCATCAGGTTGTAGCGATAATTACCACGGTACTCATCGAGGGTCTCGGCGACTTTGCTCTTGGCCTCGGTGGTGATGTTGCGCCACACCCGCCCGCCTTCCGTATTGAGCTGCGCCGGGATCGGGTTGTCGGCGTAAATGGTGTCGCCGCTGTGGATAAAAAAGTCCGGCAGACGCCGGCGCATCGCTTCGTAGATGCGCATGCCGCCTATATCCGGGTTGATCCCGAAGCCCTGGCCCGCCGTGTCGCCGCTCCAGATAAAACGGATGTCGCGCCGGGTCTGCGGCACGCTGCGCAAGTGACCGAACCAGGGTTCGCTGGCAACGCCGCTCTGGGCGTCTTCAAATTGCACGCGATAGAAAATCGCCTGGTCGGCGGGCAGCCCGGTGAGCTCAACCCGGGCGGTGAAATCGCTGCGCGTATCGGCCAGAAGCGAGACGAATCGCCGGGGGTTGGGAAACAGGCTGCGGGTGTCCCACTCCACCACCATCCGTGCGGGGCGGTCGCAGCGGCTCCAGATGATCGCCCGGTCGCCCTGCACGTCGCCGGACTGCACGCCATCGGTGAGTTGCGGCCGCGCCTTGAGCGAAGCGATCACCGCCGGCGCCAGCCCTGGCAACAGCAATCCGGCACCGAGCGCTTGAACAACACGACGACGCCCGGGGTTGAAATCGCTCATGGTGTTCTCCCTGGAGTGGAAAACTAAAGCATGGCCCCATGACCCTGGCATGACACGAATCTCGCCAACACCATCGATCCCCTGTAGGAGCGAGCCTGCTCGCGAAGAACTCAAGGACATCACGTTCATTCAGGATGCGCGCGTTATCGTTGACGACCTTCGCGAGCAGGCTCGCTCCTACAGGGGTTTTGTGTCAGGCCTTGACCGGCTCCAACGCCAACTCCACCCCCTCCGGCCGCTTGACCAGCGCATACACCACCGCCGTCAACAGGCTCCCCGCCACGATCGCCAACAGATAAAGCAGCGCATGGTTGATCGCATTCGGGATCGCCAGCACGAACAACCCACCGTGGGGCGCCATCAGTTTGCAGCCGAAATACATCGACAGCGCACCGGTCAGCGCACCGCCGGCGATGCTCGCCGGGATCACCCGCAGCGGATCTTTCGCCGCAAAAGGAATCGCCCCTTCCGAGATGAAACACAACCCCAGCACCAGTGCGGCCTTACCGGCTTCGCGCTCAGTCTGGGCAAACTTGCGGCGGGCAATGAACGTGGCAATGCCCAGGCCAATCGGCGGCACCATGCCCGCGGCCATGGTCGCCGCCATCGGCGCGTAACTCTGCGACGCCAGCAGCCCGACCGAGAACGCATAGGCCGCCTTATTGATCGGCCCACCGAGGTCGACGCACATCATGCCGCCCAGCAATACACCCAGCAGAATCGCGTTGGTAGTGCCCATGCTGTCGAGGAAATGCGTGAGGCCGGCGAGCATCCCGGCCACCGGTTTGCCGACGACGTAGATCATCACCAGACCGGTGAACAGACTCGCCAGCAGCGGGATGATCAGGATCGGCTTGAGTGCCTCAAGGCTCTGCGGCAAACGCGCATATCTATTGATCGCCCTGGCCGCATAGCCGGAAAGAAAACCGGCAATGATCCCGCCGATGAAACCGGCGCCCAGGGTGCTCGCGAGCAGGCCGCCGATCATCCCCGGCGCCAGGCCCGGACGGTCGGCGATCGAATAGGCGATATAGCCCGCCAGCAGCGGCACCATCAACTTGAACGCGGTGTCGCCGCCGATCTGCATCAACGCCGCCGCCAGCGTGCCCTCTTCCTTGAACGCGGTGATGCCGAACACGAACGACAGGGCGATCATCAGGCCGCCGGCCACCACCATCGGCAACATGAACGACACGCCGGTCAGCAGGTGTTTATAGACGCCCGTCTTCTCCTGTTTGACCGTAGCTTGAGAAGCGCTCGATGCACTTTCCTGCCGGCCTTCGGCCAAGGCTTTGTTCAAGGTCGCTTCGGCTTGCTTGAGGGCAATGCCGGTGCCACAACGATAGATTTTCTTGCCGGCGAAACGCTCGGTGGCGACTTCGATATCGGCGGCCAGCAGCACCACATCGGCCTCGGCAATCGCCGCTGCGCTCAATGGATTGCGCGCGCCGACCGAACCCTGGGTTTCCACCTGCAAGTCATAGCCAAGGCGCTTGGCCGCTTGTTGCAAGGCTTCGGCGGCCATGAACGTGTGCGCCACGCCGGTCGGACACGCGGTAACGGCCACCAGTCGCGGTGTGCTTGGCGCAGCCGCCACAGGCTCTACGACGGCTTCGGCAGCGGCATAGACCTGAGCCTCCTGCGCACCGCGCCGCAGCACGCTTTCCACGTCTTGCAGGGCCTGGGCCGGGGTGCTCTGGAACACCCGCTTGCCGACAAACCGCGACATGTCCACCGGTGCGCTGGTCACCAGCAGCACCCACTCCGCCGCGTCGAGGGTGGCCGCCGACAGTTGCTTTTCGGGGTGCGCGGCATCGCTGACTTCGACACTGGTGCTCCAGCCCTGACGCTGGGCCGCGGCATCGAGCAGCCGGGCACACAGCACACTGGTGACCATGCCATTCGGGCAGGCCGTAACGATGGCTAACTTCATGACAAACCCTCTTATTGTTCTGTCAGGGGACGCACGCGCACACCCTGTTCGAGCTGCGCCAGTTGCGCCGCATCGCCAATGCCGAAACCGATCTGGGTCACCGCCATCGCAGCAATCGCCGTGGCCGTGCGCAAGGTCTGCTCCGGCGTATCGGCACTGAGCAAACCGTGGAGCATCCCCGCCAACAACGAGTCACCCGCGCCCACCGTGCTGGCGACGCTGACCCTGGGCGGCGTGGCATGCAGCGCCGAGCCGACGCTGAACCAATTCACGCCCTCGGCACCATGGGAAATCACCACATGCTCGATGCCCTGGGCGTGCAAGCGCTCCGCCGCCTTGGCCTGGGCACGGACCGACACGACCTCGCAGTCCAGCACTTCGGCCAGCTCTTCAGTGTTGGGTTTGATCAGCCACGGACCGGCCTTGAGCGCCTCGCGCAACGCATCGCCGCTGGTGTCGAGCGCGACGTTCAGACCCAGTTCCTTCAAGCGCAAAACCAACTTCTGCAACCATTTCGCGCTAACGCCCAACGGCAAACTGCCGGCGACCACCACCGCATCGTGCCCCGGGGCAATTTGCTCCAGTCGATCCATCAAGGCCTGCTGCGCCGCTTCGCTGACCTGTGGTCCCGGCCCGTTGATGTCAGTGATGCGGCCGTCGCTTTCCGCCAGCTTGATGTTGCTGCGGGTCTCGCCCGGAACGCGGATGAAGGCATCGACAAAACCGCGTTTGGCAAACAATGTTTCGAACGCTTGCAGGTTGTCTTCGCCAAGAAAGCCACTGACGGTCAGCTGATGTCCGAGGTCCGCCAGCACTTGCGCCACGTTCACGCCTTTGCCGGCGGCGTGGGTGTGCATCACATCGCTGCGGTTGACCTGACCGGCCTCGAGGCGCGGCAACTGGACGGTGAGGTCCAGCGCCGGGTTGAGGGTCAGGGTAAGAATCCGGGCCATTACAGGGCCTCCACTAATGCACGCACTTCATTGGCACTGCCCACGGCCAGGGCCTGGCGGGCAAGGGTTTGAGTCTCAGTGAAGCCCAGTTCGCGAATTCGCGCCTTGACCTCGGCAATACTGCGCGCGCCGACGCTGAGCTCGTCCACGCCGAGACCGACCAGCACCGGCACCGCCAGCGGGTCGGCCGCCAGCTCGCCGCACACACCGACCCATTTACCGTGGGCGTGGGCCGCGCGCACGGTGATGTCGATCAGCTGCAGCACCGCCGGATGCAAGCCATCGGCCTGGGCCGACAGCGTCGGATGGCCACGGTCGATGGCCAGGGTGTATTGGGTCAGGTCGTTGGTACCGACGCTGAAAAAGTCGACCTCCTTGGCCAGCACCGGCGCCAGCAATGCCGCCGACGGTACTTCGATCATGATCCCCAGTTGCAGGTCGGCGACCGGGATTTCCTGGCGCAGGCGTTCGGTCATGTCACGGGCCTGGCGCCACTCGTCCACGCTGCCCACCATCGGGAACATGATCCGCAGCGGCCGGTTGTCGGCGGCCCGCAGCAAGGCGCGCAGTTGCGCTTCCATGATCTGCGGGCGCTGCAAGGTCAGGCGAATGCCGCGCACGCCGAGGAAGGGGTTTTCTTCCTTCGCGATCGGCCAGTACGGCAACGGTTTGTCGCCCCCGACATCGAGGGTGCGCACCACCAGCGGCCGCCCTGCCAGACCGTCGAGGACGCGGCGGTATTCGGCTTCCTGGGTTGCCTCGTCGGGCGCTTGCGGGTGGGCCATGAAAATCAGTTCGGTGCGCAACAGGCCAATGCCTTCGGCGCCCTGCTCGACCGCGCCGGTCACGCCAGCGCTTTCACCAATGTTGGCGAACACTTCGACGGCGTGGCCATCGGTGGTCAGCGCCGGTTGATGGCGCTGCTCGGCAGCTGCCTGCAAGCGTTGCTCGCGGGTATCGCGTTCGGCCGTGGCGCGCTGCAAGGTCGCCACGTCAGCGTCCACATGCAGGCGCCCACGCTGGCCATCGAGCAGCAGAGGCGTACCCGGCGCCAGCAGCAACACTCCGGGGCCGGCGCCGACCAGTGCCGGGATGCCCAGCGCCCGGGCAACAATCGCACTGTGCGCCGTGGCGCCACCCCGGGCGGTGAGAATCCCCGCCACGCGAGCCGGGTCGAGACGCGCGACGTCGGACGGACCGACCTCGTCCATCACCAGAATGTACGGCTGATCCGGTTCGCTCGGGGTTTCGATGCCGCTGAGCTGCATCAACACCCGACGGCCGATGTCGCGCAAGTCGGCGGCACGTTCCGCGAGCAAGGCATCCTGCAACGCTTCCTGCTGCCGGGCTGCCGCTTCAATCACGGCCATCCACGACGCCTCGGCGCTTTCGCCCTGCTTGAGGCGCGTATCGACCTCATCGGTCAGTTCCGGGTCGTCGAGCATCTCCTGGTGGGTGATGAAGATTTCGCGGATGGCTTTGCTCTTGCTGCGCTCGATCAAGCCCTGGATGTCACGGCGTACCTGCGCCAGGGCTTGCTGGAGACGCTCACGCTCGATGCCGGCGGACTCACCGCGCAACGGGTAATCGATGGTTTGCAGCACTTGAATATGGGCCGGGCCGATGGCGATCCCCGGCGCGGCGGCAATCGCCTGAACCACACTGCCCGCCACCGGGGCGAGGACCACTTCGGCCATCTCGACAACGACTTCGCGTGCCTGGCTGACCGGCGGCAACGGTTCGACTTCTTCTCCGAGCCCTTCTTCGATGGCGGCCAACAAGGCCGGCAATGCATCAGCCGCGATGCCCGGTTCGGCGATGATTTCCAGGACCTGACCCCGACGCGCGCCGAGGCTGAGCAACTTGCTCAAGCTCTTTACCGACACCGCGCTGTCGTGGCCATCGACAATGCGCACGCGGATATCACCGTCAAAACTCTTTGCCAGTTGCGCGAGGATTTTCGCCGGCCGCGCATGCAAACCGTGGGCGTTGGCCAACGCGATCCGCGCGCTGGGCCAGTCGGCGGGCACTTCGCCACCGAGCACTTCGAGGACTTTGCGGCTGCTGGTGGCGCGCCCCAGTTCATGGCCACGCCCTTCGATCAACAACGCGCACAGGCGTTCGAGCAGGGCTTGATGAGCCTCACCGAGGCTGGCCAGGCAGAACAGTCCATTGAGCGGCTGGCCGAGGTAGCGCAGCGGTCTGTCCGGGGTGACGAAGGCCAGGCCCGGGCGCTTCACCGTCTGTTCGCTGTGCAGCCACCACAGGCCGTCGCCCAATGGCAGCGCTTCAACCTGTTGCAGCACGGCGGAAAACCCGTTGCTCACACAATCGGCTTGCCGCAACAAACGCGCGCCGCGCCAGACCAGCTCTTCGAAATCTTCGGCCGCCACACCCAGGCCGATCATCTGCGCATCCAGCGCCAGCTCCTGAGGCGCGCCTTGCAGCAACTTCAGCAAGGCTTCGGCGGAACCGGCGCGACGCAGGGCCTGGCCCAGGTCAGTCTCGCCGAGGGCGCGGGTGAGCAATTGCAACAGGCGCAGGTGTTCATCGGATTTGGCGGCGATGCCGATCGCCAGGTAAACGACATGACCGTCACCCCAGTCCACGCCATCGGGGAACTGCATCAGGCGCACACCGGTGGTGTACACCAGGTCGCGGGTTTCGGGGGTACCGTGGGGGATGGCAATACCTTGACCGAGAAAGGTCGAGCCCTGGGCTTCCCGCGCCTGTAAACCGGCGAGATACCCCTCGGCAACCAGGCCGTCGGCGACCAGATGCCCGGCCAGCAATTGCAGCGCTGCGGACTTGTCCACAGCCGACTGGCCCATGGAAATCTGCTCTACAGTGAGCTCGAGCATGCTTTCTCCTTTTTGGCGCCTTGGGGCACCAGGTATTGTTTTGAATGAGTCAGCTTAGGCGCTTGGTCATCGCTTTTGGCGGTTTCACGGCAGAACCGGCCAAAGGCGCCTAAAACGTAGAAAATACGCTTGCTGAAACGTTTAATCTAGATCAGTTGGCACGTTACTCGATATTGGCCCATCCTTGAAGTCCAACTTGTCGGATGCGTTGCGACAATGGTCGCCTGCCTTAATCGGTTAGGATTGACGAAAATGTCGAGGCAATCTCGAAAAAACAAGGAAACAGCGGGTTGAAACTCAGTGATATTGCCCAGTTGGCCGGTGTGTCCGTTACCACCGCCAGCTATGTCATCAATGGCAAGGCCGAACAACAGCGCATCAGCAGCGCCACTGTCGAACGCGTGCGCGCGGTCGTCGAACAACATGGCTTCACGCCTAACCCACAGGCCGCCGGTTTGCGCAGCCGACACACGCGCACGTTGGGGTTCATTCTGCCGGATCTGGAAAACCCCAGTTACGCGCGAATCGCCAAATTGCTGGAGCAAGGTGCGCGAGCCCGGGGTTATCAGTTGCTGATCGCCAGTTCCGACGATGCCCCGGACAGCGAACGGCAATTGCTGCAACTGTTCCGCGCCCGGCGCTGTGACGCGTTGATCGTTGCCAGCTGCCTGCCGGCCGGCGACGACAGTTATCTGCAATTGCAGGCCAAGGGTATTCCAATCATCGCCATCGACCGGGTCATGGAACCCGAGCACTTCTGTTCGGTGATCAGTGATGACCGCGAGGCCAGCCTGCAACTGACCCGCAGCCTGCTGGAGCCGCAGCCCAAACAGATCGCCCTGATCGGCGCCCGGCCCGAGCTGAGCATCAGCCGGGAACGTTGTGCCGGCTTCAAGGAGGCCCTCGCCGGATTCAACGGTGAGGTGCTGATCGAAGAAGGCGAATCCTTCAGCCGCGAATGCGGCAAACAATTGATGGAGGAGTTGCTGCAGCGCCTGGGGCATTTGCCCGATGCGCTGGTGACCACGTCCTACGTATTGCTTCAGGGCGTGTTCGATGCGCTGCACGATTTCCCGCTGAAAAACCGCCCGCTGCGCCTCGGCACATTCGGTGACACCCAGTTGCTGGACTTCTTGCCGCTACCGGTCAACGCCATGGCCCAGCAACACCAGTTGATCGCCGACAAAGCCCTCGCGCTCGCTCTGGCGGCCATCGAGCAGTCGGATTACCGACCCGGCGTGCAAGCCATCCCGCGGACGTTCAAGCAGCGTATTCTTCAGGACTGAACCGTGGAGTTGATCGATACCCACACCCATCTGGATTTTCCGGATTTCGACGCCGACCGCCAGGCGTTGCTGGCCGCCAGCCGTGCCCTCGGGGTGCGGCGGATCGTGGTGTTGGGGGTTTATCAGGCCAATTGGCAGCGGGTCTGGGAGCTGGTGCAGAGTGACCCTGACCTGCACGCCGCGTTCGGGCTGCATCCGGTGTATCTGGACGATCATCGCTCGCAACACCTGAGCGAACTCGGTGACTGGCTGACCCGCCTGGCCGGCCATCGGCAGTTGTGTGCGGTAGGCGAGATCGGCCTGGACTACTTCATCGAATGCCTCGACCGCGACCGCCAACAGGCGTTGTTCGAGGCGCAATTGCAACTGGCGGCGGACTTCAGTCTTCCGGCGTTGATCCACGTGCGGCGCAGCCATGCGGCGGTGATTGCCACGCTCAAGCGGTTTCGCCTGAAACGGGCCGGCATCATCCACGCCTTCGCCGGCAGCAAGGAAGAGGCCCGCGAATACATCAAGCTCGGTTTCAAGCTCGGCCTTGGTGGCGCCCCGACCTGGCCGCAGGCGTTGCGCATGCACCGTGTGCTCGGCGAACTGCCGCTGGATTCGGTGGTGCTGGAAACCGACTCGCCGGACATGGCCCCGGCCATGTTCCCCGGCCAGCGCAACAGCCCGGCACACTTGCCGGCGATCTGCACGGCACTGGCGCAATGGATGGCGATCAGCCCGGAACAACTGGCGGCGACCAGCACCGCCAACAGCTGCGAAGTGTTCGGCTGGTAATCAGTCGACGTGAGCCTTGGCGGCTTCCAGGATTAGCGTCAAATGCTGGCGCTGGCGGAAATAACGGACCACTGCGAAGTAAACGAATACGGCGATCAGCGAAGCATTCAGCTGTTCGATGACACTGAGCATTCCCACCCACTCCATCACCAACGCCACCAGCAGGGCGGTGCAGACCATCACCCGCAGGCTGGCACGCAACGGTGTAAAAGAGTCGAGCGACTTGAAGCGCCTGATCTGTTCCGGGCAACGCAACTGCACCTGTTTCTGGCAGTGCGCACAGGCAAACGCTTCATTGATCGCAATGGCATTGAGCTGCCAGGGTTGCAATCGCAATGTGCGTTGACAGTGTGCGCAATACCCCTGGATCCCCATTGTTGCGACAGACATAACCAAGTTCCTCCATGCGGTAAGCGCGTCACTCTTCCTTGATCGTAATCAAGAATCCAGCGCACGGAGAGAATCAGGAGAATTCCCACCGGGAAGGGAAAAAAGCATTACAAAACTTTCCGAACATACAGCAAAACTGTGGGAGCGGGCTTGCTCGCGAAGACGGCGGCACATTCAACATCAATGTGCCTGACAGACCGCTTTCGCGAGCAAGCCCGCTCCCACATTTACATCCCGGCCAGTCTCAGACCCGGAATGCACTGATCAACTGCTTCAACTCCACGACCTGAGCCGACAACGCCCGACTGGCATCTTCGGTCTGATGCGCACCTTCAGCTGTACGCTCGCCGGCACGGTTGATCTCGACGATGTTCTGGTCGATGTCGTGGGCCACGGCAGTTTGCTGCTCCACCGCGGCGGCAATCTGCTGGTTCTGGTCGACGATCATGCCGACCGCTCCCAGAATGTTTTCCAGTGCCCGCTGGACCTTCTCCGACTGTCCCACCGTGCCATTGGCCATTTCATGGCTGGTGCCCATGGCCTTGACTGCGGCACCAACACCGCCATGAAGCCTGATGATCATCTGCTCGATTTCTTCGGTCGATTGCTGGGTGCGTTTGGCCAGGGTCCGGACTTCATCGGCGACCACGGCGAAACCACGGCCCTGCTCACCGGCCCGCGCTGCCTCGATGGCGGCATTGAGCGCCAGCAGGTTGGTCTGCTCGGCGATGCTCTTGATCACTTCCAGAACGCGGCTAATGGACTGGCTGTCGCTGGCCAGTTGATTGATCACCAACACCGATTGATCGATTTCGCTGGCCAGCGCGGCAATGCTGCCTTGCTGCGACTCCACCAGACCGCGACCGCTGATGGTTTCGTCGTTGACGCTGTGGGCGCTGCTCACCGCCGCCGCGGCACTGCGCGCCACTTCCTGGGAAGTGGCCGACATCTGGTTCATGGCAGTGGCCACTTGTTCGATCTGCGTGCGCTGCCCAGCGACGGCCTGGTTGCTTTGCGCGGAAACGCTCTCCACTTGCCCGGCCTGACGCTCGACTTCGCTGACGGTCTGCCCCACCCGCTCGATCAGGTCATGGATTTTCTTCACCGTGCCGTTGAATACCTCGCCCAGTTCCCCCAGCTCGTCACGGCTGTGGGCGCTGAAGGTCACCGTCATGTCGCCGGCCGCCACCTTGTCCATCACCGCCCCCAGGCGTTTGAGCGTGGTGCGGGTCGAGGCATAGAAAGCTCCGTAGAGATAAAAGATCAACACAAACACCACTGACAACGCCACGGCCTGCAGGACCATGTGCGTGCGGTTCTGGTCCAGGCGTTGCTGCAACTGCGGGCCCAGATACTTCAGGGTCGCTTCGTTGAGCTGATAAGTCTGGTCCATCAGGGCGCTGACTTGATCATAAAAGCCCTGCCATGGCGCATCGAGCGTGTCGGCCATGACCACTTGTTCTTCGAACAGCTCACTGGCTTTCTTCAACGATGCCCGACTGCTATCGGCCTGCACAGCCAGGGTGTCGCGCGCGGCCTTGCTGGAACCCAGGGCATCCTGCAACTTCAGGCCATACTCGGCCTGGAGCTTTTCAATCTGCGCCAGCAATTCATCGAATCGGGTACTCGAAGCCGAGTTGATGAAACCCTGCCCCAACGAATAAGAACCCATTGCCCGGCCTTCGCCCAGGATCTGGGTGACACGTGGCGTGACGAGGGTGACGAGCTCGCTCAACTGGCGCATGTCGCTCTGGTTGTCGCGACTGAGGCCGGACTGGCTAGTAATGAGCTGGCTGAAAATCTGCGCGCTGCCCACCAGCTTGCCGATCAGGGCGCTTTTGCTTTGCAGGGAGCTTTCCGTTTGCTGGGTCTTGAACGCGGCGATCATTTCATCGCGTTTGCCATCGAACACCGCGACCTGCTCCGGGTCGCTGGTCATCGCCGTCAGCCCTTGCAGGCGAGTCAGAATATTCTGCTCAAGGGCGCTGATTTTCGACTCGACATTGCCAGCCTTGCCGGATTGGCCGAGGCTGACATTGATCTGCACCAGGTTGTTCAGGGTTTCCAGATCGCGCCGCAGCGTCAGGCTGCTGCCCAACAGGTCGAGACTTTGCAGTTCGATGCGCGTGCCCTGGAATTCGCGATAGGAGTCACGCACCAGATAGAAGTTGGTCACCAGCATCGGCACCAGGAACAGTACGCTGATCAGGCTGAACTTCATGCCGAAGCTCAGGCGGTTCATCAGTGCGACAGCGGGATAGAGCAAGCTCTTCACTGGATGTCTCCCTTCAATTCTTATTTTTTTTATTGGCAGGCGCAGACAGACAGCAGATAGCCACTATTCGGCGCTATCTCTGTATAACTTAAATCGGCAGGAGGTTTTGTAACTTAAGGTTAACGACAGGGCGAAGCCCTCAGGACAAGTGATCGCCCCCTGTGTGGTGAGGGGGCTTGCCCCCGTCCGGCTGCGCAGCAGTCGTTGGTGGTGAGTTGAATGGGGCGGCTGCGCCACCCAGCGGGAGCAAGCTCCCTCGCCACAGCAGCCGTGGCTACATGGTCTAATGCAGGACCGTCCACAACGCAATCCCGGCATACCAGAGCACGGCGGCACGCAGCAGCATTTCCCAGATGCGGTCCAGATTGTTGATACCTTCCGCGCCGGCCACCGGCGCCGGAATTTCACCGGCCACCAGCCCGACTTTCTCGATCAATTGCGCGGCGCTGATGTTCCAGTTCAGCAGTTCATGCAGCATGACCCGGCTGACCGCGACAAAATTGCCGACCAACGCCAGGCTCGCCGCGAGCAGGCGCACCGGCACCCAGTCGAAGGCGTGACGCAGTTGCCCGGCGCGCTCGACCACCGCAGGGTTTTTCCCGTGTTCTTCGGCCAACGCGAGCAACCGATAACTCAGCGCCGCGACCGGCCCCAACAGGAAGTACCAGAAAATCACCGCGAAAAAGCTGTGGTAGGCCTCCCACAGCAAATGCCCTTCGACCCGCTCCAGCAGTTGCTCGCCACTGTCTGCGCAGATATCCAGATCGCGCTTGGCGACATGCGACGCTGCCTGCAGGTCCTCCCGACGCCAGGCATCGCGGAACGGCCCGAGATCGCCCAGCAGATCGCCGCGCCCCAGGCTGTAAATCACAACCAGCAAATGGATTGGCAACGCCAGCAACCCATAGGCCACCGGCTCGATGACGACCAGCAGCAGCCCCAGCAACGCTACCGGCAACAAGACCAGTATCGACAAGACCAGCCATGGCCGGTTTGAGAGTCGCGGGCTGGCCTCGAGCTTGTTCAGCTCGTGTATCCAGCCGCCGTCCCGCTGAACCCGATGGCGCAAGGCCGAGAACTTCTCAATCCACACCGCCAACAGCAACACCAGAAAACTCATTGCCCTTCCTCTTGTGCCAGAGCGGCACGATAGCGTGCCCAGTCAAACGCCGGCCCCGGATCGGTTTTGCGCCCGGGTGCAATATCGCTGTGCCCGCAGATGCGCTCTGTGGTGATCGCCGTGAACGCCTGCTGCAACTGGCGGGTCAAGGCCGTCAACGCGCTGTATTGCGCGTCGGTGAACGGCAGATCATCCGTGCCTTCGAGCTCGATGCCCACGGAAAAATCGTTACAGGTTTCCCGCCCCTCGAAACTCGAAACACCCGCATGCCACGCACGCTCAAGGCATGAAACAAACTGGGTGACGGTACCGTCGCGCTCGATCAGAAAGTGCGCGGACACTCGCAAATCCGCGATCCCTTCAAAATAGGGATGTTCGGTGACATCCAGACGATTCTGGAAAAACTCCTGCACCTTGCCGGTGGCAAACTGCGCCGGTGGCAAGCTGATGTTGTGGATCACCAGCAGGGAAATTTCGCCTGTGGGGCGCGCATTGAAGTTGGGCGAGGGGCAGACATGCGCTCCCTGAATCCAACCGCTCGCGGGGTCCAACTGCATACCGATTCCTTCAACGTCGACTGTGTTGGCACAGTATGCCGCGATAATCCCCCGGGGCGCGATCACTTGCCGCGTTTGAGGCGCTTGAGGTTGCCGATCACCGACTCCAGAGCCCGCTCGAACAACAAGGTGTCGTCAAGCACTCGCACCACACCATTGCGCAGCTCCAGGGCCAGGTCGGTGCGATTGCGCTCGAGCACTTTCATGCCGGTACGGTTGACGAAGATGTATTGGCCGCTGCTTTCAATGATCGCCACCAGTTTGCAGCGAAGGGTATTTTCCGCGTCCTCCTGAAACTCCACCCAGCTGCCCGCAAGCATTTGATCGACCTGACGCAAACCTGCATCGTCCGCAAACAAACGCACCGGCTCACTGTGCCCCTGACTTTCGTCAGCCGAGGGCAACATGATCGATTCGCGCACCTCGACCATCGCCGACGTATCGACGGCCGAATGCCCCGGTCCTTCCAGCGCCTGCACGTGCAAGCGCTCCAGTTCGCTGAAAAACTCGCGGGTGGCAAACGGATCGAACGCCGACGAGTTCAGCCCGTCGCGCAACGACTTGAGCAAACCGGGCACCAGGGCCAACATCCCGGCGGCATCGGTCTCATGGTGACGCTGAACGCTCCAGACCAACTGCTCCAGGGTGCGCACATCGGCATGCCACTCAGCTGACTGATCGCCATGCTTGAGGTATGTCAGCAGCAGTACCTTGCTCCAGGATTCCTGGGCAAACCCCACCACGACTCGCGGCAGGACGTTGCCAAACAACGCCTGGTTCAGCACCCGTTCGACATGCTGGCGAGCCAATCCGGTTTTGGCCCGTCCTTCCTCGGCGTCACGAATGCGTTGCTCGAGCAACTCGCTGCGCCGGCGCTCGTCCTGGGTAAACGCAAGAAAGTCGGCCAGCAATTCGGAAAAAATCGCCGGGTCATCGACAAAGTCATTCAACAAGCGCTGGACGACCTGATCGATGCGCACATACAGACTGTCACGCTCGTGATCATCACTGGCTCCCCAACCCATGGCCGCGTTGGCAATTTCGTTGAGCAGGCGTCGTGCCGGATGGCTGCTGCGACTGAAGAAACTCTTGTCGAGCACCGCCACCTTGACCAGTGGAATCTGCAATCGGCTGATCAGTGCCTTGAGGGAGTCCGGCAGGTTGCGATCATCGAGCATGCATTCGAAAAGCATGGCGACCAGGTTGATCACATCCTCATCGGCCTCCCCGAAAATCCGCGACCTGCCGCTTTTGACGCTGACCCGGGTCAGTAACTGTTCGAGCTGGTTGCGCAGGTCGAAATCATCTACGGCCGCCGGAGTCGGCACGTATTGCTGCAAATGCGACAACAGGCGCAACAGATCGCGCGTGGCAATCGGCTGCGCAGTGGCACTGACTTCGAGCGTTGGCGACAGGCTGCCGCGAACGTTGAACAGTAGCGCCTGCAACGCAGCAAACTCCTCCTGGACATTCTCATCGATTGGTAGACCGATCAGCTCGGCGCGTGCGTCGATCGGTCCATCCTCGGCGCTGACGTCAGGTCGGTCCGCGGTTCGGCGTACCGGGGCCGGCTTGAGGTCGGGCAACACACCGGTGGCCAGCAGCAACTGGTTGGCTTCGGCGTAAAGTTGATCGGCCTCGCCGAGGACATAACGCTCGAACAACTGGAGGATAATCAGCTTGACCTTGATCTCCAGCCCCAGCTGGCGCGCAGCCTGCAAAAAGTACTCGCAGAGCATTGCCGGGCCCAGGGGGTTGTGCAGGTCGCCCGGTTCCTTGCCCAACAAGGCGCAGAGTCGGGCTGTCAGTTGGTCCAGGGCGAAGCCGTCACGGTCCAGCGCCCGACTGACCATCGCTGCCACCGCGACTGTGCGTTGCCGCTCGTCATCGGGTTGCGCGGTCAGAGCTTCGACCGCCAGGTTCTGGGGTAAGGTCGCAAGTACGCAATCGTATTGGGCAAGCCGGATGAACGCGGCGAAAACCTGCTCGAGAAACACCCGCTCGATGCTGTTGTGCTTGAGGCGCAAATCGCGCATCGCTTGAAAGAAGATGTACTGCTCGACGTCACAGCGGGCGCGGTCAGCCATTTCGAAGAGGGTATCGTCGGCGTTGTTGAACAGCGCCTGCAATCCGTGTCGCAGTTGTTGCGTGGCCTTGTCGCGAACCTGGAGAAGAATCGCCGGCAGTCGGGCGAGTGGCGAGTGAGCCACCTGGTCGGTAGTTGCCTTGTACAAAGGCACTACATTCCCGTCGTTGTGCATTCGGCCTCCCTGGAACGGTAATGCATCGACCCGTCAAAGTGATGACGTCAAATATAAGTCTAATTATCTGGTAAAAGCTCACCTTTGTGCCAGAAGACTCTGCATCTGCTCTCAAACGGGCGTTTGCTCGGCATCGATGACAAGCGCCGACAATGTCAGGGATTCGACCAAATACAGGCACCCGTGCCAACGTAACGCGTGGATGCCTTGGGTTGGTCCATGCCATGGCCCTATAATCGAGCCACTTTGTTTGTGGAGTCCGTTATGCCGAATCTACGTCTCGCCGATCTGACCGCCGAAATCGAAGCCAACGTGCGCCGTGCGTTGCGTGAAGACATCGGCAGCGGCGACATCACCGCGCAGTTGATCCCGGCCGAACGCCTGGCCAAAGCCACCATCATTACCCGCGATGCGGCCGTCATCAGCGGTACCGCCTGGGTGGATAACGTGTTTCGGCAACTGGACCCACGGGTGGCGGTGCACTGGCAGGTTGCCGACGGTGAGCGGGTGACGCCCAACCAGGTGCTGTTCCACCTCGAAGGCCCTGCGCGCTCACTGCTGACCGGCGAACGCAGCGCCCTGAACTTCCTGCAAATGCTCTCCGGCGTGGCGACCCGCGCGCAGTACCTGGCGGACTTCGTGGCTGAGACTCAGGTCAAGCTGCTCGACACCCGTAAAACCTTGCCCGGGCTGCGCCTGGCGCAAAAATACGCCGTGACCTGCGGCGGTTGCCACAACCACCGCATCGGCCTGTATGACGCCTTCCTGATCAAGGAAAACCACATCGCCGCCAGCGGCGGCATCGCGCAGTCCATCGCCGCCGCGCACAAGATCGCTCCGGGCAAACCGGTCGAGATTGAAGTGGAAAGCCTGGATGAACTCAAGGAAGCGCTGGCGGCCGGTGCCGACATCATCATGCTCGACGAACTGAGCCTGGACGACATGCGCGAAGCCGTGCGCCTGAATGCCGGCAAGGCCAAACTGGAGGCCAGCGGCGGGATCAACGAAAGCACGTTGCTGCCGATTGCACAGACCGGGGTGGACTACATTTCGATCGGTGCAATGACCAAGGATGTGAAGGCGGTCGATCTGTCGATGCGCCTCAGTATTTGAGAAGTAAAGCAATCCTGTAGGAGCCCGGCTTGCCGGCGATAGCGTCCTTGAGATCGCC
>NZ_JAHBDR010000084.1:0-37449 GCF_019956575.1 Pseudomonas sp. A-R-19 | reverse complement strand
GCACAATGCCAGCGACAAAGGTGAGATAACGCGTTTCCCAAGAGTTTTCATAGGTTGACCCGCGATAAGTGATAGACACATTTTTGTGACAACAAAACCTGCGCGCAAAATCCACACACCTGTCACAAAAATAAATATCTGCGAATCATTTATAGCCCAGCCGGTGGCTAATGCCAGCAAAAGCTGGCAATTCTTACATCACCGAGCCTGGGTATTGCAGGGAGTTACTGGCCAGTTCGTAGCGCAATTCGTCGATCAATGCAGCGACTGATTCTGTAGTTTGCAACGTACTCAAGTTCAGACCACTGACCACCAGGTCCACCTGCCCCGAAACCGGGTGATAGAGCTTTACGGTCAGCGAATGATTGCCCGTGATGTCGCATTCGCAAGCCAAGGGTGAAAAACTGCGTTCGATCAGCATCCGCAGCTGTGCCAGCGTAATCATTGCAACGGGACCTGGCGGGTTGATGCATCGTGTAGCTGACTCATGGCGGGCGGTTCCTTTTGCGGATAACGAAGTGCGCATGCAGATGACTCTTGGACACCTGCTGCTCATCCCCAGCCTAAGAGCCGATACGCCAGGTCAACACATGAATTTGCACCCTGCGCATTAGTGCATTTGCACCTTAACGCTGCCCCTTGTGCCGCCACTCGCTTGAAAATAGTCCCCGCTCCCGCGCCCAGACAATTGCCTCGCTGCGACTATGAATATCGAGTTTGGAATACACCGCGGCCACATGGTTGCGCACGGTGTTCGGCGCGAGTTTCAGGCGCGCGGCAACTTCCTTGTCGGCCAGGCCTGCGCAAATCAGGCCCAGTACATCGCGTTCACGGGCGGTCAGGTCGGTGAAAGAGCCGCCAGGCAACTGCGCAGAATTGACGATCTTCACGTTCGCCAGTTTTTCGATCAGCGTGCGGCTGAACCATGAGGCGTCCTTCATCACTTCCTCGATGGCCGACACCAGTTCCAGCTCGGTGCGCCTGCGTTCGGTGATGTCCATCAACACCAGCAGATAACATCGGCGGTCCTGAATGTTCACGGTGCCCGCCGACACCGCGCAATCGATCAACCCGGCGTCTTTTCTACGCACGCGCACGTCGATGCGATCCAGGCTGGCGGTTTTCTCCAGCGCGGCGAACAGGCGGATGCGCGCGTTTTTGTCGTCGATGAAATCGATCTGCGCAATGCTGATCCCAAGCACCTCTTCACTGGAATAACCCAGGGTATCGAGGAACGCATCGTTGACATCCAACACCAGATGATCAGATGCGCCGCATATCAGTATCGGCACCGGAGACAGGCGAAAGGCCTTGGCAAAGCGTTCCTCGCTCTGGCGCAGGGCGATTTCAGCTTTGTGCCGGGGCTCCACGTCGACGAATGAAAACAACATGCAGGCCTCGTCGTTGAGCTCCAGCGGTTGGCCGGCCACGATCACTTGCTTGCTGCCGCCATCGGGCAAGCGCAACTCGGCCTCCATCTGTGGAATGGTCGCCCTTTCGCGCAGGCGCTGTTTGGCCAGTTCCCGGTTTTCCACCTGTTCCAGCACGTCCAGTTCATAGGCCGAAGCGCCGATCACCTGGTCACGTGCATAACCGGTCATTTCGAGGAAGCCGGGATTGACCTTGATGTAGCGCAGATCACTGAGGCGGCAGATCACCGCCGGTGCCGGGTTGGCGGCGAAGGTTTTCTCGAAGCGCTGCTCAGCGCTGGCCCAGTCGGTGACATCGTCCATGATCAGCACCAGCGATTCCGGCTCGCCACGGCTATCGGCCAATATCAGGCTGCGCACACGATGGACCCAGGTGCGCTCTGCGTCCGCTGCCGACGTCAATTCCACCAGCACATCGCCGAACGTCTCGCCCCGGCCCACCCGGTTGATCGGGTAGCTGTCGACCGGCACCACATGATTGTTGCGATAGCGCAGTGTGAAGCGTTTGGTATACGCCTCGGCGTTGGCCCCCAGATCACTGACCTGTTCGACGCCATGCATCGTCAGCGCCGCCTCGTTGGCCCACAGGATGCTCTGGTCGGGGTCGAGCAGAATCACCCCATCGGACAGGCCGGCGATGATCTGCTGCAACTGGCGACGATTGGTTTCCGTGGTCAGGACGTCCTGGCTCATCACGCCTCCACAAGTGTTTTGCCCCTGTGAAGAGTACGACCGCAGGAGTGCCTGATCGTGCGAAGGACCTGTGGGAGCGGGCTTGCTCGCGAAGGCGGTGTATCAGTCAACATCGATGTTGAATGTAGCGCCGTCATCGCGAGCAAGCTCGCTCCTACAGGGAGCAGCGGACGTCACCGGGTTCAAGCCGCCAACTCGCCCTTGGCAACTGCCGCCGAAGCCGCCAGCATCGCCCGCAACAACACTGCACACCCGGCCGCCAGGTCGTCGGGCGCGGCGTTTTCGATTTCGTTGTGGCTGATGCCGCCTTCGCACGGCACGAAGATCATCCCGGCCGGGCCGAGTTCGGCGAGGAAGATCGCGTCATGCCCTGCTCCGCTGACGATGTCCATGTGCGACAGGCCCAGGCCCTGGGCGGCGCCGCGCACGGCTTCGACGCAGCCCTTGTCGAAGTACAGTGGCGGGAAGTCGGCGGTTGGCGTGAGCTCGAAGGTCAGGCCGTGTTCGTCGCAGGTGGTTTCGATGACTTCACGTACTTCGGCGATCATCGAGTCCAGGCGTGCCGGTTCCAGATGGCGGAAGTCCAGGGTCATGCGCACTTCGCCGGGGATGACGTTGCGCGAGCCCGGATAGGCTTGCAGGCAACCGACGGTGCCGCAGGCGTGGGGTTGATGGCTGAGGGCAGCGCGGTTGAGCGCTCCGACGATCACCGCGGCGCCAACCAGGGCGTCCTTGCGCAAGTGCATCGGGGTTGGGCCGGCGTGGGCTTCGACGCCGCGCAGTTTCAGATCGAACCATTTCTGTCCGAGAGCGCCCATCACCACGCCTATGGTCTTGCGTTCGTCTTCCAGGATCGGGCCTTGCTCGATGTGGGCTTCAAAATAGGCGCCGACTTTGTGGCCGCTGACTTTGCGCGGGCCGGCATAGCCAATGGCATTCAGCGCTTCACCCACAGTCACGCCATCGGCATCGACCTTGGCCAGGGTTTCCTCGAGGGTGAATTTTTCTGCGAACACGCCGGAGCCCATCATGCATGGGGCGAAGCGCGAGCCTTCTTCGTTGGTCCAGACCACCACTTCCAGCGGCGCTTCGGTTTCGATGTTGAGGTCATTGAGGGTGCGCAGCACTTCGACGCCGGCCAACACACCGAAGCAACCATCGAACTTGCCGCCGGTGGGCTGGGTGTCGATGTGGCTGCCGGTCATCACCGGAGGCAGGTCGGGATTGCGCCCGGGGCGACGGGCGAAGATATTGCCGACGGCGTCGATGCTGACGCTGCATCCGGCATCCGTACACCATTTGACGAAGATGTCCCGGGCCTGGCGGTCGAGGTCGGTCAAGGCCAGGCGACATACCCCGCCCTTGACCGTGGCGCCGAGCCTGGCCAGCTCCATGAGCGATTGCCACAGGCGGTCGCGGTTGATGTGCTGATGGCTGGACTGCAGAACGTCTACGACCGCGTTCATGATGATCTCCTCAGGCTGTTATTGTGTGTTTCTTCAGGCAATTGGTTGGTGTCTGTGAGGCCGTCTTCGCGAGCAAGCCCGCTCCCACATTTGGAATGCATTCCCCTGTGGGAGCGGGCTTGCTCGCGAAGAGGCCATCAGCTACACCGCAGATTTCGCGACAGATGGGTTGGGCCGCATCACACTCAACCCGTAATAAATAACCCCACCCAGCGCCGAGCCGGTAAACCAGCCATAGCTGTAGAACCAGCTGAACGCATCGCTGCCCAGGGACAGCAGCGTCAACGCCACTGGCACGCCGAAAGCAATGAACCCGCACCAGTTCCACGCCGGGTACACTTCATCGCGGTACAGGCCGGCAAGGTCCAGTTGTTGTTTCTTGATCAGGAAATAGTCCACCACCATGATCCCGGCGATCGGCCCCAGCAGGCTGGAATAGCCGAGCAGCCAGTTGGAATAGACGGTTTCCAGACTGACGTCAGAGACAATCAGGCCGAGTTTTTTCAGCAGCTCATGGGCCATCAATGCCAACCCGACAAACCCGGTGAGCAATACTGCCTTGGTACGGTTGATCGCCTTGGGCGCGATGTTCTGGAAGTCATTGGTCGGCGACACGATGTTGGCGGCGGTATTGGTCGACAGCGTGGCGATGATGATCAGCGCCATCGCCAGTGCGACCCAGACCGGGCTCTGGATATGACCGATCAGGGTCACCGGATCGGACACCGTCACCCCCACCAGTTTCACCGACGCCGCGGTCATCACCACGCCAAGGGAGGCGAACAGGAACATGGTCAGCGGCAGGCCGATTATCTGCCCGACGATCTGGTCCTTCTGGCTTTTTGCGTAGCGACTGAAGTCCGGAATGTTCAGTGACAGCGTGGCCCAGAAGCCGACCATCGCCGTCAGCCCGGCCGCGAAGTAGCTGGCCACGCCGGCGCCTTCGGGACGCTTGGCCGGGATTGCCAGCAGTTCGCTCATCGATACGTTGGGCACGGCCCAGACCAGCAGGCCTACGCCCACCAGCACCAACAGTGGCGCCGACAGGGTTTCCAGCCATTTGATCGACTCGGCGCCACGAATCACCACCCACAGGTTCAGCGCCCAGAACACCATGAAGCCGATGACCTCGCCGGTGCCCCCCAGGGATTTCCAGCCCTCGAACACCGAGCCGAGGAACAGGTGAATCGCCAGCCCGCCGAACATGGTCTGGATGCCGAACCAGCCACACGCCACCAGGGCACGGATCAGGCACGGAATGTTGGAACCGAGCACGCCGAAGGACGAGCGCAGCAACACCGGAAAGGGAATGCCGTACTTGGTACCGGGGAAGGCGTTAAGTGTCAGGGGAATCAGCACGATGATGTTGGCGAACAGAATCGCCAGCAGCGCCTCGCCGACGGTCAGGCCGAAGTACGCGGTCAGCACGCCGCCGAGGGTGTAGGTCGGCACGCAGATCGCCATGCCCACCCACAGCGCGGTGATGTGCCACTTGTTCCAGGTGCGTTCGTGCACCTTGGTCGGTGCAATATCGTGGTTGTAACGGGGACTGTCGAGGACATCGCTGCCGGCTTCCAGCTCAACCAAGCCGTCGCGCTCGGTCACTTGCGATCTGATCTGTTGCATGGCCGCTCCACTGTTCTTTTGATTATTGTTGCTCATCAGGGGTCGGCGACTTCAATAAACGTGCCGAGTACCCCGACTACGCATCGGGCAGTTCCATAAACACATTGCAACCAACTGATGTTCATCAGGTTTATTCGCTGACTCGACTATTTGTCAGGCCACTCAGGCCGAATGCCAGGCAAGTTGTCGAAACAGTCAGGACTCAATCTGGTGCGTTGATCTTTTTTCAATGGCCGCGCATCAACCATAGACCATACTCAAACAGCTGATTTCACATAAGAAATCTTGACCATTTTGAGATCCTGTCAAGTGCGTCAAAATGGTGAACGGCCTCACCATTTTGGTGATTTACTAATTTATTACTTAAATATCAAATACTTAATTTCTGAATAAGCTTATAAAAAATATTCTTGCCGATTCGGATAAGTGCAGCTAGCGTTTAATCCTGACAGCGTTGACAGGATTAATTCTGCGCCGGTTGTCTCGAATAAAACATCTAGAACCGGCACAAGCCGGTCATTGCCTGCGAGGAACTCGGAATGTCTCTGTTGATCCGTGGCGCCACCGTTGTTACCCATGATGAAAGTTATCGCGCCGATGTGTATTGCGCAGACGGCGTGATCAAGGCCATCGGCGAAAACCTCGATGTTCCCGCAGAGGCCGAAGTGCTCGACGGCAGCGGCCAATACCTGATGCCCGGCGGCATCGACCCGCACACTCACATGCAACTGCCGTTCATGGGCACGGTGGCCAGCGAAGACTTCTACAGTGGCACGGCGGCGGGGCTGGCCGGCGGCACCACCTCGATCATCGACTTTGTGATTCCCAATCCGCAGCAATCCTTGATGGAAGCCTTCCATCAATGGCGCGGCTGGGCCGAGAAGTCGGCATCGGACTACGGTTTTCATGTCGCCATCACCTGGTGGAGCGAGCAGGTTCGCGAAGAAATGGCCGAGTTGGTCAGCCAGCACGGCGTCAACAGCTTCAAGCACTTCATGGCCTACAAGAACGCGATCATGGCCGCCGATGACACCCTGGTGGCGAGTTTCGAACGCTGCCTGGAACTGGGCGCGGTGCCGACCGTGCACGCGGAAAACGGTGAGCTGGTGTATCACCTGCAGCGCAAGCTGATGGCCCAGGGCATGACCGGGCCGGAGGCGCACCCCCTGTCGCGCCCTTCACAGGTTGAAGGCGAGGCTGCGAGCCGGGCGATCCGTATCGCCGAGACCCTGGGTACGCCGCTGTATCTGGTGCACGTCTCGACCAAGGAAGCCCTGGACGAAATCACCTACGCCCGGGCCAAAGGCCAACCGGTGTACGGTGAAGTGCTGGCCGGCCACCTGCTGCTGGACGACAGCGTCTACCGCGATCCGGACTGGCAGACCGCCGCCGGTTATGTGATGAGCCCGCCGTTTCGTCCTCGCGGCCATCAGGAGGCGCTCTGGCATGGCCTGCAATCGGGCAACCTGCACACCACCGCCACCGACCACTGCTGCTTCTGCGCCGAGCAAAAAGCCGCTGGCCGCGACGACTTCAGCAAGATCCCCAACGGCACCGCCGGCATCGAAGACCGCATGGCCGTGTTGTGGGATGAAGGGGTGAACAGCGGACGCTTTTCGATGCAGCAATTCGTCGCGCTGACGTCCACCAACACGGCGAAGATCTTCAACCTCTACCCGCGCAAAGGCGCGATCCGCGTCGGTGCCGATGCCGATCTGGTCCTGTGGGACCCGCAAGGCACCCGGACCATTTCCGCCAAGACCCACCATCAGCAGGTGGACTTCAACATCTTCGAAGGCAAGACCGTGCGCGGCGTACCCAGCCACACCATCAGCCAGGGCCGCGTGGTCTGGGCCGACGGCGACCTGCGGGCCGAACGCGGGGCCGGGCGCTACATCGAACGGCCGGCGTACCCGGCGGTGTTTGATTTGCTGAGCAAGCGGGCTGAGCTGCACAAGCCTGTTGCCGTGAAACGCTGACCCGATTCTCTGTGGCGAGGGAGCTTGCTCCCGCTGGACTGCGAAGCAGGCCCAGAACCAAACGACCCGGTGTATCAGAACAAACCGGTTGAGCGGATTTGGGGCGGCTTCGCCACCCAACGGGAGCAAGCTCCCTCGCCACAGGGTGAAGCAAAAAACAATGCCCATTCAGAGGCAGCACCTCAAATAACCGTGAGGCCAAAACCGTGATCAAGACCCTGGACCACCTCCCGCATCCCCAAGAGAATGCGGCCGCCCTCGCCGGCCACTTCACCGACCTGGCGCCGCCGCTCAACGAGCGCCAGGCCCATCTCGAAGCCTCGCGCTGCCTGTACTGCTACGATGCGCCCTGTGTGAATGCCTGTCCGAGCGAAATCGACATTCCCTCGTTCATTCGCAACATTGCGCAGGACAATGTGCAAGGCGCCGCGCAGAAGATCCTCTCGGCCAACATCCTCGGCGGCAGTTGCGCCCGGGTTTGCCCGACAGAAGTTCTTTGCCAGCAAGCCTGCGTGCGCAACAACGCCCATGAATGTGCGCCAGTCATGATCGGCCTGTTGCAACGCTACGCCGTCGACAATGCGCATTTCAGCACTCACCCCTTCCAGCGCGCTGCCGCCACCGGCAAGCGCATTGCCGTGGTGGGCGCCGGTCCAGCCGGTTTGTCCTGTGCCCACCGCAGCGCCATGCACGGGCATGACGTGGTGATTTTCGAAGCGCGGGAAAAGGCCGGCGGCCTCAATGAGTACGGGATCGCCAAATACAAACTGGTGGATGACTACGCGCAACGGGAGCTTGAGTTCCTGCTGGAAATCGGCGGAATCGAAATCCGTCACGGGCAGAAGCTCGGGGACAACCTGACCCTCAGTGAACTGCATCAACAGTTCGACGCGGTGTTCCTCGGACTCGGGCTCAACGCCAGCAAACAACTGGGCCTGGCCCACGAAGACGCGCCAGGCTTGCTCGCCGCCACCGACTACATCCGCGAACTGCGCCAGGCCGAAGACCTGACCCAACTGCCCCTGGCCGACCACTGCATCGTCCTCGGCGCAGGCAACACCGCCATCGACATGGCCGTGCAAATGGCCCGCCTGGGCGCCCGTGACGTGAATCTGGTGTATCGGCGCGGGACCGAAGAAATGGGCGCCACCCATCACGAACAGGAGATCGCCAAGGCCAATCAGGTACGGCTGATGACCTGGGCGCAACCGGAAGAAGTGCTGCTCGACGACCACGGTCGCGTGCGCGGCATGCGCTTCGCCCGCACCCATCTGGTCGAAGGTCGCCTGCAAACCACCGGTGAAACCTTTGAACTGGCCGCCGATGCGATCTTCAAGGCCATCGGCCAGGCCTTCGACGGCAGCGCCCTCGCCGATCCGCTGGCCCGTGAACTCAAGCGCCAGGGCGAGCGCATCGAGGTCGATGAACAGCTGCGCACCAGCATCCCCGGCGTGTATGCCGGCGGCGACTGCACCAGCCTCGATCAGGACCTCACCGTGCAAGCGGTGCAACACGGCAAGCGCGCCGCCGAGGCGATCAACGCGCAACTGATGCTCAACGTGGAGGCTGCATAAATGGCCGATCTGTCGATTGTCTTCGCTGGCATCAAAAGCCCCAACCCGTTCTGGCTGGCCTCCGCGCCGCCGACCGACAAGGCCTACAACGTGGTCCGCGCCTTCGAGGCCGGCTGGGGCGGCGTGGTCTGGAAAACCCTGGGTGAAGACCCGGCGGCGGTGAACGTGTCGTCGCGTTATTCGGCGCACTTCGGGGCTAACCGGGAGGTGCTCGGTTTCAACAACATCGAGCTGATCACCGACCGTTCGCTGGAGATCAACCTGCGAGAAATTACCCAGGTGAAAAAGGACTGGCCGGACCGCGCGCTGATCGTGTCCCTGATGGTGCCCTGCGTCGAAGAGTCATGGAAACACATCCTGCCGCTGGTGGAGGCCACCGGCGCCGACGGTATCGAGTTGAATTTCGGTTGCCCCCACGGCATGCCGGAACGCGGCATGGGCGCGGCAGTCGGCCAGGTGCCGGAATACGTCGAACAGGTCACCCGCTGGTGCAAGACCTATTGCTCGCTGCCGGTGATCGTCAAGCTCACGCCGAACATCACCGACATCCGCGTCGCCGCCCGCGCGGCCCATCGTGGCGGCGCCGATGCAGTGTCGTTGATCAACACCATCAACTCGATCACCAGCGTCAACCTCGAACGCATGGTCGCCAACCCCATGGTCGGCAACCAAAGCACCCATGGCGGTTATTGCGGTTCGGCGGTCAAGCCGATTGCCTTGAACATGGTCGCCGAAATCGCCCGTGATCCACAGACCCGGGGCCTGCCCATCAGCGGCATCGGTGGCATCGGCAACTGGCGCGACGCCGCGGAATTCATTGCATTGGGCTGCGGTTCAGTGCAGGTGTGCACGGCGGCAATGCTGCATGGCTTCCGGATTGTCGAGGACATGAAGGACGGTTTGTCACGCTGGATGGACAGTCAGGGCTACGCCAGTATCTCGGAGTTTTCCGGCCGCGCGGTGGCCAACACCACGGACTGGAAGTAC
Organism: Pseudomonas sp. A-R-19; assembly: GCF_019956575.1. Taxonomy (NCBI): domain Bacteria; kingdom Pseudomonadati; phylum Pseudomonadota; class Gammaproteobacteria; order Pseudomonadales; family Pseudomonadaceae; genus Pseudomonas; species Pseudomonas sp. A-R-19. Next base: position 27,694 of record NZ_JAHBDR010000084.1, on the reverse strand, counting down.
CTGGACATCAACTACCAGGTGATCGCGAAAATCGATCAGGAGGCTTGCATCGGTTGTGGTCGTTGCCATATCGCCTGTGAGGACACTTCGCACCAGGCCGTGGCCAGCCTCAAGCAGGCGGACGGCACGCACAAGTATCAAGTGATCGATGAGGAGTGTGTGGGCTGCAACCTGTGCCAGATCACCTGCCCGGTGCAGGACTGTATCGAGATGGTGCCGGTGGAGACCGGCAAGCCGTTTCTGGACTGGAATCATGATCCGAGGAATCCTTATCACGTCAGTCCTTGAAATCTGCGGCGCCTGATCTGGCGCCTTCGCGAGCAAGCCCGCTCCCACATTTGGAATGCATTCCAATGTGGGAGCGGGCTTGCTCGCGAAGAGGCCGGCAGCCACACCACCCAACCTCAAGGCTCCAACCCAATCCCCCGCAAAATCACACTGGTCACCGTCTGCACCGCCCTTTCGAACTGCATGTCCGACAGCGGCTGGTGGTCGTTGAGAATATTCACCTGGTGATCGAAGTCGGCATAGTGCTGGGTCGAGGCCCAGATCATGTACAGCAGGCTCGACGGTTCCACCGGCAGGATGCGCTTGTCGTCCACCCACTGGCGGATTTTCGCTTCCTTCATCTTGGCCCAGTCGTACAGGCTCACATCGAGCGCTGTGCCGAGGGTCGGCGCGCCGTGGATGATTTCGTTGGCCCAGACTTTCGAACCATAAGGCCGGCTGCGGGAATGGTTCATCTTGGCGCGGATGTAGCTGCTGAGCACCACGCGCGGGTCGTCGAACATCTCGAAACACAGCGCGTCCTGCTTCCAGACTTCCAGCAAGTCGAACAGCACGGCGCTGTAAAGCTCGGTCTTGGTGCTGAAGTAGTAGTGCAGGTTGGAACGCGGCAATTGCACTTCAGCGGCGATGTCGGCCATGGCCGTGCTGCCGAAGCCCTTTTCAGCGAAGACCTTTTCCGCCCCCAACAGGATTTTTTCGACGTTACTGCGACGAATCTCGATCTTGTGATTGCCCATGCGGGTCCCCGACAACAACGTTGAGCAAGACTAGCATCCGCTCTGGACTGCGGCGACAGGGGAAAACGAAACTTCGTACAGCCGCTGTCGTAACGCTAAACTCAGCGCACTTGGAAACTGCCATAGGTACTCACGATGCTGCTCAAGAAAACCCTGACCATCACTGCCCTGCTCGGCTCGCTGCTTGCCGCTTCTTCGGCATTTGCCCACGCCCACCTGAAAAGCCAGACACCGGCCGCCGACAGCACCGTGACCGCGCCAACGCAATTGCGCCTGGAGTTCTCCGAGGGTGTCGAGGCCAGTTTCACCAAAGTCACCCTGACCCGGGATGGCGCATCGGTGGCGGTCAAAGCGTTGACCACCGAAGGCAGCGACAAGAAGACCCTGATCGTCACCCCGGCCGAGCCGTTGACCGCCGGCGCCTACAAAGTCGAATGGCACGCCGTGTCCGTCGACACCCACAAAAGCGAAGGTGCCTACGCCTTCAAGGTGGGCCAGTAATTCATGGCGAGCGCGCTGGTGCTGTGCCGCTTCCTGCATTTCATCGTGGTGCTGATGCTGTTCGGGGCCTGGGTGTTCAGGCCGTTGCTTGCAAGTGGCGAAACAGCGCTGGATCAGCGTCTGGCACGGACCACCCGTTGGTTGGCTGGAGTGGCGCTGCTCAGTGGCGCCTGCTGGTTGTTGCTGATTACCGCGAGCATGGCCGGGGCCTGGGACGCGGCCTTCGATCCGCCGACCCTGGGCCTGGTACTGGGCAATACTTTTTTCGGCCAGGTCTGGCGCTGGCATTTGCTGATCAACGTCGCATTGGTGGCGTTACTGCTGAGCCCACTGCGCGCCAACCTTGCGCTGCGCCTGATCCTCAGCGGCTTGCTGCTGGCCACCCTGGCCCCGGTCGGCCACGGCGCCATGCTCGATGGCACCGCCGGGCATTTGCTGATCCTCAATCAACTCATTCACTTGATGTGCGTCGGTGCCTGGCTCGGCGGCCTGATGTTGCTGCTGATGATTCTGCGAGCGCCTGCGGGGCATTCGATGCGCACGTTGTTGCTGCGTTTCAGCGGCATCGGTTACGGGTTGGTCGCCGGGTTGCTGATCACCGGGCTGATCAATGTGCGGGTGCTCACCGGGGCATTCTGGCCGACGCCGCTGTTCAGCGGATTTGCCTTGATCCTGTTGATCAAGGCCGCGCTCGTGGCGGCGATGCTGGGTCTGGCGCTGTTCAATCGGCTGCGCATCGATGACTGCGAGCAGCGTCTGGCGACTTTGCGCTCCAGCGTGATGCTGGAATGGCTGCTGGGGATTGGCGCAGTGGCGGCGGTTTCGCTGCTGGGCACCCTACCCCCGATGATTTCCAGCTAATCACCCCATCCCCTGTGAGTATGGGCTTTTGTGGCGAGGGGCTTGCCCCCGTTGGACTGCGCAGCAGTCCCTTTTTTTGGGGCCGCTGCGCGACCCAACGGGGGCAAGCCCCCTCGCCACAAAGGCTCACCTACGCAAATACAACCCTTTGCACCAAGTCATCGTATAACTTCCCATTGACAACCCACAAAAATCCCGCAAATATCGCCCCCAATGTTGTACGACGACGTATGACAACAATAAAAACAAGAAACAAGGGAGCGTCACTGTGAGCAAGCTCGTCCGCAATTCCTCCGCCCGTTCTTCGCGTGCAAACTTTTCCCGTCGTCATGCCTTGAGCCTGATCGGCTGCAGCAGCCTGGCCCTCGCCCTGCCCATGACTTGCCAGGCCGAAGGTTTCACCGACGACGCCAAGGCCACGCTGAACCTGCGTAACGCCTACTTCAACCGCAACTACACCAATCCGGCCTACCCCCAGGGCAAGGCTGAAGAGTGGACGCAAAACTTCATCCTCGATGCCCGGTCCGGGTTCACCCAGGGCCCGGTGGGCTTCGGTGTGGATGTACTGGGCCTGTACTCGCAGAAGCTCGATGGCGGTAAAGGCACCGGTGGCACGCAGTTGTTGCCGATCCACGATGACGGCCGCCCCGCCGACAATTTCGGCCGGCTGGGCGTGGCACTCAAAGGCAAGATTTCGAAAACCGAATTGAAGGTCGGCGAATGGATGCCGGTGCTGCCGATCCTGCGCTCCGACGATGGCCGCTCGCTGCCGCAGACCTTCCAGGGCGCCCAGGTGACCTCCACTGAAATCACTGGCCTGACGCTGTACGGCGGTCAATTCCAGAAAAACAGCCCGCGCAACGACGCGAGCATGGAAGACATGTTCATGAACGGCAAAACGGCGTTCACCTCGGACCGTTTCAACTTCGGCGGCGGTGAATACGCGTTCAATGAAAAGCGCACGCAGGTCGGCGTCTGGTACTCGGAACTCAGTGACATTTACCAGCAGCAATACTTCAACCTGACCCACAGCCAGCCCGTCGGCGACTGGACCCTGGGTGCCAACCTGGGCTACTTCATCGGCAAGGAAGACGGCAGCGCCAAGGCCGGCGACCTCGACAACAAGACCGCATTTGCCCTGCTCTCGGCCAAATATGGCGGCAACACTTTCTATGTCGGCCTGCAAAAACTCACCGGTGACGACGTGTGGATGCGGGTCAACGGCACCAGCGGCGGCACCCTGGCCAACGACAGCTACAACTCCAGCTATGACAACGCCCGGGAGAAATCCTGGCAGGTGCGCCACGACTACAACTTCGCTGCCCTCGGCATTCCCGGCCTGACCCTGATGAACCGCTACATCAGCGGCGACAACGTGCACACCGGCGCGATCACCGATGGCAAGGAATGGGGCCGCGAATCGGAACTGGCCTACACGGTGCAGAGCGGTGCGCTGAAGAACCTCAACGTGAAATGGCGCAACGCGAGCATTCGCAAGGACTTCAGCACCAACGAATTCGATGAGAACCGGATTTTCATCAGCTATCCGATCAGCCTGTTGTAAACACACCCCCCCTGTGGGAGCGGGCTTGCTCGCGAAAGCGTTAGCATGGGCGACATGTAGGTTGGATGTGACGGTGCCTTCGCGAGCAAGCCCGCTCCCACAGGATGGCATTTCAAGCCGGATGTTTAATCCGGCAAACAGAAACGACCCTCCGTCAATTTCCACCAATGTCGCGTTGACAAGAGCCGGAAACCCTAACGATACTTCGCCTAGTCGTACGACAACCTACAACAAATCAATAACAACAACCGCGCGCCCAGGATTCCCATGACGACCACAGCAACCGCCCGCATCCCTTTCAACCGCCTGCTGCTGACCGGCGCCGCCGGTGGCCTCGGTAAAGTCCTGCGCGAAAGCCTGCGCCCTTACGCCAATGTCATTCGCCTGTCGGACATCGCCGACATCGCGCCAGCCATCGATGACCGTGAAGAAGTGATGCCGTGCGACCTCGCCGACAAGCAAGCGGTGCATCAACTGGTCGAAGGCGTGGACGCGATCCTGCATTTCGGCGGCGTGTCGACCGAGCGTTCGTTCGAAGAAATCCTCGGCGCCAACATCTGCGGCGTATTCCACATCTACGAAGCCGCGCGTCGCCACGGTGTGAAGCGGGTGATCTTTGCCAGTTCCAACCACGTGATCGGCTTCTACGGGCAAGACGAAGTCATCGACGCCCACTCCCCTCGCCGCCCGGACAGCTACTACGGCCTGTCCAAGTCCTACGGCGAAGACATGGCCACGTTCTACTTCGACCGCTATGGCATCGAGACCGTCAGCGTGCGCATCGGCTCCTCGTTCCCGGAGCCGCACAACCGCCGGATGATGAGCACCTGGCTGAGCTTCGGCGACCTGACCCAACTGCTCGAACGCGCCCTGTACACCCCGAACGTCGGCCACACCGTGGTCTACGGCATGTCCGACAACAAGGACATCTGGTGGGACAACCGCTACGCATCGGCCCTGGGTTTTGCCCCGCAGGACAGCTCCGAACAGTTCCGCGCAAAAGTCGAAGCCCAACCGATGCCCGCCGCCGATGATCCGGCACGGCTGTATCAGGGCGGCGCCTTCTGCGCTGCCGGCCCGTTCGGCGACTGAACACTTACCGCTCACTTGATCCCCACAACAAAAACCAAGGGAATGAGTTGCCATGCAAGCCGAATTGATTGTCGACGTCCGCAACGCGGTCGGTGAAAGCCCGGTCTGGGTGCCTGAGGAAAACGCGCTGTACTGGGTGGATATCCCCGCCGGCGCTTTACAGCGCTGGCGTGCCGATTCCGGCCAGGTGGACGCCTGGAAAACCCCGCAGATGCTGGCTTGCATTGCACGCCATGCTGACGGCGACTGGGTTGCCGGCATGGAAAGCGGGTTCTTCCGCCTGCATACGCGTAACGACGGCAGCCTCGACAGTGAACCGCTGGCCCACGTCGACCACGCCCGCACCGACATGCGCCTGAACGACGGCCGCTGTGACCGCCAGGGCCGCTTCTGGGCCGGCAGCATGGTGCTGAACATGGGCGCCAACGCCGCCAACGGCACCTTGTATCGCTACAGCGCCGGGCAGCACGGACCGCTCGACGCTCAATTGAGCGGGTTCATCGTGCCCAACGGCCTGGGCTTCAGCCCGGACGGGCGTACGATGTACCTGTCCGATTCCCACCCGCAGGTCCAGCAGATCTGGGCCTTCGATTACGACATCGACACCGGCACCCCCTCCAATCGCCGGGTGTTCGTCGACATGAACCAGCACGAAGGTCGCCCCGATGGCGCTGCGGTCGATGCCGATGGCTGCTACTGGATTTGCGCCAACGACGCCGGCCTGATCCACCGCTTCACTCCCGACGGCCGACTCGACCGTTCCCTCGCCGTACCGGTGAAAAAACCCACCATGTGCGCCTTCGGTGGCCCTCGACTGGACACGCTCTTCGTGACCTCGATCCGCCCCGGCGACGACCATGACCCGCAATCACTGGCCGGTGGCGTGTTCGCCCTCGATCCCGGCGTCAAAGGTTTACCCGAACCCCGTTTCAACGATTGAGCAACCTCGACAGAAAAGCGCTCCCGCTGCATCGCTGTGCCTTGAATAAAAAAACAATAAAACTGGAGACACCCCCATGGACTTCAAACGCACCTTGCTCGCCGCTGCACTCCCGTTCGCCTTCTCCCTCAGCAGTGCCGCCCAGGCGCTGGAAATCAAATTCGCCGACATCCACCCCGCCGGTTACCCGACCGTGGTGGCTGAAGAGCAACTGGGTAAAACCCTGGTCGCCGACAGCAACGGTGCGCTGACCTTCAAGATGTTCGCCGGTGGCGTACTCGGCTCGGAAAAAGAAGTGGTCGAACAGGCCCAGGTCGGCGCCATCCAGATGGCCCGGGTCAGCCTTGGCATCGTCGGCCCGGTGGTGCCGGACGTGAACGTGTTCAACATGCCGTTCGTGTTCCGCGACCAGGCGCACATGCGCAAGGTCATCGACGGTGAGGTCGGCGACGAAATCCTCGACAAGATCACCAACTCCGAATTCAACCTGGTCGCCCTGGCCTGGATGGACGGTGGCACGCGCAACATCTACACCAAAAAACCGGTACGCAGCCTTGAAGACCTCAAGGGCATGAAGATCCGCGTGCAAGGCAACCCGATGTTCATCGAAACCATCAACGCCATGGGTGGCAACGGCATTGCGATGGACACCGGGGAAATCTTCAGTGCCTTGCAAACCGGTGTGATCGACGGCGCGGAAAACAACCCACCGACCCTGCTCGAACACAACCACTACCAGAACGCCAAATTCTACAGCCTGACCGGCCACCTGATTCTGCCCGAGCCGATCGTGATGTCGAAAATCACTTGGGAAAAACTCACCCCGGAGCAACAGGCCCTGGTGAAGAAAACCGCCAAGGCGGCACAGGCTCAGGAACGTACCCTGTGGGATGCAAAATCGGCCAGCAGTGAGGAAAAACTCAAGGCCGCAGGCGTCGAGTTCATCACCGTCGACAAGAAACCTTTCTATGAGGCAACCGCCTCGATCCGCGAGAAATACGGCGCACCTTACGCCGACCTGATCAAGCGTATCGAAGCCGTTCAGTAACCCTCCCTGCACTCAAGAAAGGCCCGGCGCCGCTGACGTTGGTGTACGTCAGTGCGCGCCCGGTTACGGTGGAACCCGATGAAGAATCTGCTGCTAGGCATCAATGACAAGCTCTACATGACCTGTATCTGGGTCGCCGGGCTCTCCGTTCTGGCCATTGCGTTAATCATTCCCTGGGGCGTGTTCGCCCGCTACGTCCTCGGCACCGGCTCCAGTTGGCCGGAGCCCACGGCGATTCTGCTGATGATGGTGTTCACCTTCATCGGCGCCGCTGCCAGCTACCGGTCCGGTTCGCACATGGCAGTGGCCATGCTCACCGACCGCATGCCGGCGCATCTGCGCAAGGCCATGGCCGTGTTCGCGCAACTGCTGATGGCAACGATCTGCCTGTTCATGGCCATCTGGGGCAGCAAGCTGTGCATGTCCACCTGGAACCAGTTCATGAGCGCCCTGCCGACCTTGCGTGTGGGCATCACCTACATGCCGATTCCGGTGGGCGGCGTGCTGACGCTGGTGTTTGTCCTGGAAAAACTCCTGCTCGGTGACCAGAGCAACCGCCGGGTCGTGCGTTTCGACCTCGTTGAAGAAAACGAAGGGGCTGCCTGAATGGACGCATTTATTCTGTTGGGCAGTTTTATCGCGTTGATCCTGATCGGCATGCCGGTCGCCTACGCCCTGGGGTTTGCCGCCCTGATCGGTGCATGGTGGATCGACATTCCGTTCCAGGCCCTGATGATTCAGGTCGCCGGGGGCGTGAACAAGTTCTCCCTGCTGGCCATCCCGTTCTTTGTACTGGCGGGTGCGATCATGGCCGAGGGCGGCATGTCCCGACGCCTGGTGGCGTTCGCCGGGGTGCTGGTCGGTTTCGTGCGTGGTGGCTTGTCGCTGGTCAACATCATGGCCTCGACCTTTTTCGGCGCGATCTCCGGCTCCTCAGTGGCGGACACCGCCTCGGTCGGTTCGGTGCTGATTCCAGAAATGGAACGTCGCGGCTATCCCCGGGAATTCGCCACGGCGGTGACCGTCAGCGGTTCGGTGCAAGCCTTGCTGACACCGCCCAGCCACAACTCGGTGCTCTACTCGCTGGCCGCCGGCGGCACGGTGTCGATTGCCTCGCTGTTCATGGCCGGCGTGGTGCCGGGCCTGTTGATGAGCGCATGCCTGATGGTGTTGTGCTTGATCTTCGCCAAGAAGCGCGACTACCCCAAGGGTGAAGTCATCCCGATGCGCGAAGCGCTGAAGATCTGCGGCGAAGCGCTGTGGGGCCTGATGGCGATGGTGATCATCCTCGGCGGCATTCTGTCCGGCATTTTCACCGCGACCGAGTCGGCGGCGATTGCGGTGCTGTGGTCGTTCTTCGTGACCATGTTCATCTACCGCGACTACAAATGGAGCGAACTGCCAAAACTGATGCACCGCACCGTGCGCACGATCTCGATCGTGATGATCCTGATCGGTTTCGCCGCCAGCTTCGGCTACATCATGACCCTGATGCAGATCCCGGCGAAGATCACCACGCTGTTCCTGACCCTGTCGGACAACCGCTACGTGATCCTGATGTGCATCAACGTCATGCTGCTGTTGCTCGGTACGGTCATGGACATGGCGCCGCTGATCCTGATCCTCACGCCGATCCTGATGCCGGTGATCCTCGGCATTGGCGTGGACCCGGTACAGTTCGGCATGATCATGCTGGTCAACCTGGGCATCGGTTTGATCACACCGCCGGTGGGCGCGGTACTGTTCGTGGGGTCGGCCGTGGGTAAAGTCAGTATCGAATCAACCGTCAAGGCGCTGCTGCCGTTCTACGCGGTGCTGTTCCTGGTGCTGATGGCCGTGACCTACATTCCTGCCATTTCGCTGTGGTTGCCGCATCTGGTGTTGTAAAACACCTTGTCAGAAAGCTCCCTGTAACCAGGGAGCTTGCTGGTCAGGGGGCTTTTGTGGCGAGGGGGCTTGCCCCCGTTCGGCTGCGCAGCAGTCGCAAATACAAGCGACTCGGTGCTCCTCAAAAATTGCAGGGGGCCGCTTCGCAGCCCAACGGGGGCAAGCCCCCTCGCCACAGGGAACAGTGCAGCTACATAAAAATCACATAGCAGGTCTACATGTCACTCACACTGCTCGAACTCGAAGACGAACTCACCCACCTCACCCTCGCCCCGGAGCTGGGCGCCAGCATCGTCAACTGGACCGTGCGCAGCACCGGGCAACCCTTGCTGCGACACGCCGATGAGCATGCCCTGAACACCGGTCTGCCCGGCAAGCTCGGCTGCTTTCCCTTGATCCCCTGGTCCAACCGCATCGCCGATGGCGGTTTCGATTGTCCCGATGGCTGGCTGGCACTGACACCCAACAGCCTCACCGATCCCCTGCCGATCCACGGCAGCGCCTGGCAGCAGGCATGGCAGGTGATTTCCCGAACTGAAGATGAAGTGGTCCTGCAACTCGATAGCACAACGCCCTTCGCCTATCGCGCCCGGCAACGCTTCCATTTGAGCGCAGGCAAGCTGAGCATCGAAATGCATGTCACGCACCTGGCTGAGCACGCTGCATGGCATGGTCTGGGATTGCATCCGTACCTGCCACGGACACCAAACACCCGACTGCAGGCACCGGCACGGCAGGTGTGGTTGTGCGACGGGGCGAAACTGCCGACAGCACTTGGCGCGTTGCCGGTCGAGTGGGATTTTCAGCAACTCAAGCCATTACCCGAAACGCTGGTCGACAACGGCTTCTGCGAATGGGACGGCCATTGCCTGATCCAACAGCCCGACCTCGGATACGAGTTGGACTGCCAGGCCACTGGCAGCGATTACTACCTTCTCTACTGCCCCGTGGGCCTGGGGTTTTTCTGTATCGAACCGGTGAGCCACCCGGTCAACGCGCACCACTTGCCCGGTCGACCGGGCCTGCGTTTGCTGGAACAGGGTCAATCCACCGAACTGGGCTTCACCCTGCAGTATCGGCCGTTTCAGGCTGGTGCCCCCAACAATTGACTCAACACCGCTCGCAACTTGCCGGGCTTCACCGGTTTGTTCAGCAAGGGTGCGTTGAGTCGCTGCAACGCACGCCGACAATGGTCGGTGCGGTCGGCGGTAATGATCACCGCTGGAATGTCCTGGTGGAAATGCTCGCGCAGATGTCGCACCACATCACAGCCGACCACCCCGTGATCGAGGTGATAGTCGGCAAGAATCAGTTCCGGTGCCTGCCCGCGTAGCGCCGCCAGAGCAGCCTCTTCATCGGTGGCGACCAGAACGTCGCAGCCCCACTGCCCGAGCAACGCGCTCATGCTATCGAGAATGCTCACTTCGTTGTCGATCACCAGTAAACGACGTCCCGGTAGCGGGTTGCCGGTGCCCGGTTGTGACACCGCCTGGCTCACGGGCAGCGGAACTTCGTCGGATATCGGCACCTCGATGCTGAACATCGAACCCCGCCCCGGCATCGAGTACACACCGATCCTGTAGCCAAGGATCTTGGCGATGCGCTCGACAATCGCCAGCCCCAGGCCCACGCCCTTGCGGTCGGCGGCGCGGCCGACGTCCAACTGGTTGAACTCGAGGAAGATCGAATCGAGCCGGTCGGCGGCGATGCCACGCCCGGTGTCCCAGACCTCCAGGCGCAACATCTCGCCCCGACGCCTTGCCGCCAGCAGGATGCTGCCTTCATCGGTGTAGCGGCAAGCATTGCTGAGGAAGTTGCGCAGGATCCGCGTCATCAGGCGCAAGTCGGTGTTGATGGCGTAATCGGCCATGCGCACCCGCAGGTTCAAGCCGGCCGCCTGGGTGACGGACTGGAACTCCGACACCAGCGGCCCGAGCAGTTCGTCGAGGCGGTACGTGGCAACGTCCGGCTTGACCGCGGCCTGGTCGAGCCGGGAAATGTCGAGCAGATCCGTCAGCAAATCCTCGGCCCCTTCCAGGGCCTGGTGAGTGCGCTCCACCAGCACCTGTTCGGCTTCCGGCAATTTGCGTTCGCGCAAGGTCGAAATCAGCAACCGCGCGGCGTTCAGCGGTTGCAGCAGGTCATGGCTGGCGGCGGCGAGGTATTTGTCCTTGCTGTGATTGGCGGCCTCGGCGGCATCGCGGGCGTCGCGCAAGGCCTTGGCGATCTGTTTACGCTGGGTGATCTGCTGCTGGAGGTTACGGTTAGCCTCGAGCAACTCATCGGTGCGCGCGACGACGCGCTGCTCCAGTTCGTCATTGAGTTGCTGCAGGCGTCGCTGGGCCAGCTTGCGCTCGGTGATATCGGAGACGAAGCCTTCCACCAAGCCTTCCTGGCCGGGCTTGAGCAGCAGGTTCATCAACACATCCAGGTGACTGCCGTCCTTGCGCCGCAAGCGGGTTTCATAGCCGTGCAGGCTGCTCTGGTGCCGGAGGATTTCGCCGATGGTTTCCAGCTCCTGCGCGCCGTCGACGAACAGGGTGCTGCCCAGGTCGGTCAGGGAGAACAGCACCTCCTGCGGGTCCTGGTAGCCAAGCATGCGTGCCAGCGCCGGGTTGGCGGCGCGCATGCCATCGTGCAGGCTGGCCTGGAAGATCCCGTGCACCGCGTTTTCGAACAGCCACTTGTAGCGGTTACGCTCGGCTTCCAGATCATCCAGGCGCGCGGCCAGCTCCGGATAGTGACTCTTGCGCGCCGAATGGCTGCCCAGCCCCAACAACCCGGCCAGGGCCCGTTGCTGCTCGTCAGAGGGCTTCGCCATAGACGACCTCGACATCACGCTGGCTGGATTCGCGCGGGTTGGTCAGGATGCACGGATCGTGCATCGCATGCTGCGACAGGAACGGAATGTCCGAGGTCCTGACGCCATGCAAACCGAGGGTTTCATGAAAGCCGATGGCGTGCTTGAGGGCGATCAGGTGTTCGACCAGGCGCCCGCAGATCTGCCGGTGATTCAGGCCTCGACAGTCGATGCCCAACGTCTCGGCGATCACCTTGAAGCGATCAGGCGCCGAGTTGTAATTGAAAGCCACCACGTGCTCGACCAGCACCGCGTTGCACAGCCCATGGGGCAGATCGAGAAAGCCGCCGAGGCTGTGGGACATGGCATGCACAGCACCCAGGATCGCATTGGAAAACGCCAGCCCGGCCTGCATGCTGCCGAGCATGATTTTTTCGCGCAACGCGATGTCCGTCGGGTTGGCGATCATTTGCACCAGGTTGCCATTGATCAGGCGCATCGCCTCCAGTGCATGGGGATCGGTCAGCGGCCCGTGGCCGGTGGATACGAAGGCTTCGATGGCATGCACCAAGGCATCGATGCCGGTACAGGCCGACAGGAACGGGTCCATGCTCAGGGTGGTTTCCGGGTCGATCAGCGAAACGTCCGGCACCACGGCCTTGCTGACGATGGAGAACTTCATGCGCTCCTGCTGATTGGAAATGATCACGAATTGCGAGACATCGGCCGAGGTGCCGGCGGTGGTCGGAATCAGGATCAGCGGCGGGCTGGGCACGCGGATGGTGTCCACACCCTCGAAATCGAGAATGCTGCGGCCATGGGCGACGACAATGCCGATGCCTTTGCCGCAGTCCATCGGACTGCCGCCACCGACGGCGACGATCACGTCGCAGTGGTTTTCCCGGTACATCTCGGCGCCGAGCATCACCTCTTCGACCCGTGGGTTCGGCGAGACATCGGAGTACAGGCAATACTGGATGCCCAGCGCTTGCAGGCTGGCCTCGACATCGGCGACCCAACCGGCAGCAATCACACCGGGGTCACTGACCACCAGGACCTTGCGTGCGCCAAAGGTCTTGGCGTAATTGCCGACACTGTGCCGGCTACCGGCACCGAAGATGATTTCAGGGGAAACGAACTTGCGCAGCTGGTTGAGACTCTGGCTCATTGGAAAGCCTGTTTTTATTGTTTTGGAAGGTAGAAACCACACTAAACCATCCAGCTGTGAATGCAATCAGACCAAAGAACAGCGCTGCCCGGGCTGTAACAGAACCCTGTGGGAGCGGGCTTGCTCGCGAAGAGGCCCTGTCAGTCAATATTGATGGTGACTGACACTCCGCCTTCGCGAGCAAGCCCGCTCCCACAGGAGATCTGTGCCGCCAGGCTTATCCGCGATAGATCAGCTGCGAAGCCTTCGCGTTACGCAACGTCAGATGCTCCATCCCCAACCCCGGAGCCTCAGCTTCTTCACGGGCCTTGAGGATCACCCCATGGTGGGGCGACTTGCTGCACACCGGGTCGGCATTGCTGGCATCGCCGGTCAGCATGAAAGCCTGGCAGCGACATCCCCCCAGGTCCTTGTGCTTTTCATCGCAGGAGCGGCACGGCTCCTTCATCCAGTCATCGCCGCGAAAGCGATTGAAGCCGAACGAGTCGTTCCAGATGTGCGAGAGGCTGTGCTCGCGCACGTTGGGAAATTGCACCGGCAACTGCCGGGCGCTGTGGCAAGGCAAGGCCGTGCCGTCGGGGGTGATGTCGAGAAACAGGTTGGCCCAGCCGTTCATGCAGGTCTTGGGACGCTCTTCGTAGTAGTCCGGGGTGACGAAGATCAGTTTGCACGGGTGGCCCTGGGCTTCAAGGCGCTCGCGGTATTCATTGGTGATGCGCTCGGCACGCTGCAATTGCTCACGAGTGGGCAACAGGCCGACGCGGTTGAGTTCGGCCCAGCCATAGAATTGGCAGGTGGCCAGCTCGACAAAGTCCGCCTCCAATTCCAGGCACAGCTCGATGATCTGCGCGATCCGGTCGATGTTGTGCCGATGGGTGACGAAGTTCAGCACCATCGGATAGCCCTGGGCTTTCACCGCCCGGGCCATGGCGAGTTTCTGGGCAAAGGCCTTGCGCGAACCGGCGAGCATGTTGTTCACCGCTTCGTCGGCGGCCTGGAAGCTGATCTGGATATGGTCCAGCCCGGCCACCTTGAAGTCGCGCACCTTCTGCTCGGTCAGGCCGATGCCGGAGGTGATCAGGTTGGTGTAGTAGCCCATGTCCCGGGCGGCCTTGATCAGTTCGGCGAGGTCCTGGCGCACCAATGGCTCGCCACCGGAAAACCCCAGTTGCGCGGCCCCCATGTCCCGCGCTTCGCGGAATACGCGAATCCATTCTTGCGTGCCCAGTTCCTCGCCCTGCCGGGCAAAATCCAGTGGATTGGAGCAATACGGGCACTGCAGCGGACAGCGGTAGGTCAGCTCGGCGAGCAGCCACAACGGCGGTCCGGGCAACGTCTCACTCGATCCAGAATTGCGCATGGGCCACCTCCAGAAACGCCAGCACGTCTTCGTCGATCCCGGGTACCCCGGGGAAACTGGCGCTCAATCGATCAATGATCGCCGCCACGCTGCGCTGGCCATCCACCAGGCCGAGAATCTGTCCGGCACTGGCGTTGAGCTTGATCATGCCTTCGGGGTACAGCAGCACGTGGCAGTCCTGGCGCGGCTCCCATTGCAGACGAAAACCGCGGCGCAAGGCCGGTGACTGCTGGCGATCGATCAGGCTCACAGGGCGATCCCCCGGTGCCAGACGTTGTCGCCGGTGACCGTGTGATACGGCGGGCGTTCGAGCTCATAGGCCATGCTCATGGCATCGAGCATGCTCCACAGCACGTCGAGCTTGAATTGCAGAATCTCCAGCATGCGTTGTTGCCCCTCGGCCGTCACGTAGTGCGCCAGGGTTATGCGCAAGCCGTGCTCGACATCGCGCCGCGCCTGGCTCAGGCGCGTGCGGAAATAGTCGTAGCCGGCGACGTCGATCCACGGGTAATGGGTCGGCCAGGCGTCGAGTCGCGACTGATGGATCTGTGGCGCAAAGAGCTCGGTCAGCGAACTGCTGGCCGCTTCTTGCCAGCAGGCGCGACGAGCGAAATTGACGTAGGCGTCCACGGCAAATCGCACGCCGGGCAGCACCAGTTCCTGGGACAGAATCTGCTCGCGATCCAGCCCCACCGCTTCGCCCAGGCGCAGCCAGGCCTCGATGCCGCCCTCGCTGCCGGGGATGCCGTCGTGGTCGAGAATCCGTTGCAGCCATTCGCGGCGCACGTCGCGGTCCGGACAGTTGGCGAGAATCGCGGCGTCTTTCAGGGGGATGTTGACCTGATAGTAGAAGCGATTGGCGACCCAGCCCTGGATCTGCTCGCGGCTGGCGCGGCCGGCGTACATGGCTTGGTGGAAGGGGTGGTGGATGTGGTAGTAGGCGCCCTTGGCGCGCAGGGCGGCTTCGAATTCTGTGGGGGACATGGGGGTGTCAGTCATTTTGTTCTCCGGGAACTTCTGCGGTGCCTGTACTGGCCTCTTCGCGAGCAAGCCCGCTCCCACATTTGGAATGCAGTTTCCTGTCGGAGCGGGCTTGCTCGCGAAGGGGTCAGCCGCTACAGCTCAATACTCATGCCGTCATAAGCCACTTCAATACCCCGCCGCTCCAGCAGCGCCCGCTCGGCCGAGTCTTCATCGAGGATCGGATTGGTGTTGTTGATGTGGATCAGCACCTTGCGCTGGCGGTTGAAACCCTCCAGCACTTCAAGCATCCCGTCGGGGCCGCTTTGTGGGAGGTGCCCCATTTCGCTGCCCAGGCTCTGGCCGACTTCGCAGATGCGCATCTCGTCGTCGCGCCACAGGGTGCCGTCCAGCAGCAGGCAATCGGCACGCTGCATCCAGCCCAGTACTTCGCCGTCGATTCGGCCAAGGCCCGGCGCATAGAACAGCGAGGCGCCGTTGCGCAGGTCTTCAATGAACAGGCCAATGGTGTCGCCCGGTTGCGGATTGCCGCGATTGGGCGAATACGGTGGCGCGTTGCTCACCAGGGGTATCGCTCGAAATTGCAAATGCCCGCAGGCCGGGATGCTGAACGGCTGGCGATCGAGACCGACCGGTTGCCATTGCAACCCGCCGTTCCAGTGCTCCAGCATGTTGAACAACGGGAAACCGCTGCTCAGGTCCTGGTGCACGCGCTCGGTGCACCACACCGCATGCGGGCAACCTTCACGCAGGCTGAGCAAACCGGTGCAATGGTCAATCTGGCTGTCCAGCAGCACGATGCCGGCGATGGCGCTGTCACGCAGGCGCCGCGCCGGTTGCAGTGGCGCAAAACTCTCGAGTTGCGCGCGAATGTCCGGTGACGCATTGCACAGCACCCACTCCACACCGTCGTCACTCAGGGCAATCGACGACTGCGTACGGCGCTGTGCCCGCACGTTGCCATTGCGCGCACCGGCGCACTGGCGGCAGTTGCAATTCCACTGAGGGAATCCACCGCCAGCGGCGGAACCGAGAACGCGGATGTGCATGGCGGATGCTCCAGAAGGCAGGCCCGGCCAACGTATCCGCTGGCCGGGTGATCAATCAACGGTTGGCGAAATACATCGTCACTTCGAAGCCAATGCGCAGATCGATAAACGCGGGTTTAGTCCACATGGGTCATTCCTCTTCTTGTGCCCGGGTGATTCCGGTAGAGCCATTAATGCACGGGGCGATGAGCGCCCGAATGCTACTTTCGAAGGAGTTTGCGGGGTGATTTGGTAGGGGGTGTTGCATGGTCATTGGCATCACACAAACCCCATGTGGGAGCGGGCTTGCTCGCGAAGGCGGTGTGCCAGTCAACATCTCTGCTGAATGACACTCCGCATTCGCGAGCAAGCCCGCTCCCACAGGTTATGCGGCGTGTTTAAGGAATCAGAAGAACCCCAGCGGATTGATGTCGTAGCTCACCAGCAGGTTTTTGGTCTGCTGGTAGTGATCGAGCATCATCTTGTGGTTTTCCCGACCGACTCCGGACTTCTTGTAGCCACCAAACGCCGCATGCGCCGGGTACAGGTGGTAGCAGTTGGTCCACACGCGCCCGGCCTTGATCGCCCGGCCCATGCGGTAGGCGCGGTTGATGTCGCGGGTCCACAGGCCGGCGCCGAGGCCGAACTCGCTGTCGTTGGCAATCGCCAGGGCTTCCGCTTCGTCCTTGAAGGTGGTGATACCCACCACCGGGCCGAAGATTTCTTCCTGGAACACGCGCATCTTGTTGTGGCCCTTGAGCAGGGTCGGCTGGATGTAATAGCCGCTGGACAGGTCGCCTTCCAGACGTTCAGCCGCACCGCCGGTGAGCAGCTCGGCGCCCTCCTCCTGGGCAATGGTCAGGTACGAGAGGATCTTGTCGTATTGCTGCTCGGACGCCTGGGCGCCGACCATGGTCTCGGTGTCCAGCGGATTGCCGCGCTTGATCTTGACGATCTTCTTCATCACCTCGGCCATGAACGGCTCATAGATCGACTCCTGCACCAGCGCCCGGGACGGACAGGTGCAGACTTCGCCCTGGTTGAAGAACGCCAGCACCAGGCCTTCGGCGGCTTTTTCGATGAACGCCGGTTCAGCGTTCATGATGTCTTCGAAGAAGATGTTCGGCGATTTGCCGCCCAGTTCGACGGTGCTCGGGATGATGTTCTCGGCGGCGCAATGCATGATGTGCGCGCCCACCGGGGTCGAGCCGGTGAAGGCGATCTTGGCGATGCGTTTGCTGGTGGCCAGGGCCTCGCCGGCTTCGCGACCGAAACCCTGGACGATGTTCAGCACGCCCGCCGGCAGCAGGTCGGCGATGAGCTCGGCGAAGACCATGATCGACAGCGGCGTTTGCTCGGCAGGCTTGAGTACGATGCAGTTGCCGGCGGCCAGGGCCGGGGCGAGTTTCCAGGCGGCCATCAGCAGCGGGAAGTTCCACGGAATGATCTGCCCGACCACACCCAGGGGCTCATGGAAGTGATAGGCCGTGGTCAGCTCGTTGATCTCGGCAGCCCCGCCTTCCTGGGCGCGGATGCAGCCAGCGAAGTAACGGAAGTGGTCGGCGGCCAGCGGCACGTCGGCGTTCAGGGTTTCGCGCACGGCCTTGCCGTTGTCCCAGGTTTCGGTGACGGCCAGCACTTCAAGGTTCTGCTCGATGCGATCGGCGATTTTCAGCAGCACCAGGGAGCGGTCCTGGGCCGAGGTCTTGCCCCAGGCATCCGCTGCGGCATGGGCGGCGTCCAGGGCCTTGTCGATGTCGGCGGCGCTGGAGCGCGGGAATTCGGCGATCACTTCACCGTTGACCGGCGAGGTGTTGGTGAAGTACTCGCCATTGATCGGAGCGACGAACTCGCCACCGATGAAGTTGCCGTAGCGCGGCTTGAAGGTAATGAGGGCGCCTGGGGTTCCGGGTTGTGCGTAGATCATGGTGGGCCTCTGTCTGGGTCGATGCCTGTCGTACTGACAGGCGATGAGCCGATACTAGAGAGCCCCGCGTGCCAGACGAATGCATCGTTGGCAGGAGGGGCTCTCGTTATTTGGTCGTAGATTTCACACTGATCACTGTAGGAGCGAGCTTGCTCGCGATGAGCCCGAGAACGCCACGGGGTATCAGGTTTCCAGCGTTATCGTTGACGACCATCGCGAGCAGGCTCGCTCCTACAGGGGTTATGCGGTGGAGTCGGGATCAGTGCTTAGCGACAAGGTCCTTAGGCAGCTTGAAGGTCCAGAGCATGCCGCCCTGGTTGAAGTCCTTGATGCGCTTGGCCACTTCACCGCCCCACAGCGGTACCGCACCGCCCCAGCCGGAGAGCACCGAGACGTACTGTTCGCCGTCCATTTCCCAGGTGATGGGCGAGCCGAGCACGCCGGAGCCGGTCTGGAATTCCCAGACCTTTTCGCCGGTCTTGGCGTTGAAGGCCTGCAGGAAGCCTTCTGGCGTGCCGGTGAACACCAGGTTGCCCTTGGTGGTCAGCACCCCGCCCCACAGCGGCGCGTAGTTCTTGTGGCGCCAGACTTCCTTGCCGGTTTTCGGATCGATGGCCCGCAGCACGCCGATGTAGTCTTCGTTCAACGGCTTGATGGTGAAGCCGGCGCCGAGGAATGCCGCGCCTTTCTTGTAGGCGATGCCTTCGTTCCAGATGTCCATGCCCCATTCGTTGGACGGCACATAGAACAGCCCGGTGTCCTGGTTGTAAGCCATCGGCATCCAGTTTTTCGCGCCGAGGAACGCCGGCGCGACAAACACCGAACTGCCCTTGACTTCGGAGCCCGGGGCACCGGGACGACTGGCCTCGTTGTAGATCGGCCGGCCGTTCTTATCCAGGCCGGTGGCCCAGGTGATCTTGTCCACGAACGGGAAGCCACGGATGAATTTGCCGTTGGTGCGATCCAGCACGTAGAAGAAACCGTTACGGTCGGCAGTGGCCGCCGCCTTGATCTCCTTGCCACCTTCGCTGTAGTTGAACGACACCAGCTCGTTCACGCCATCGTAGTCCCAACCGTCGTGGGGCGTGCTCTGGAAGTGCCACTTGATGGTGCCGTCGTCCGGGTTGAGCGCCAGGCGCGACGACGAGTACAGGTTGTCGCCAGGGCGCAGGTGCGAGTTCCACGGCGCCGGGTTGCCGGTACCGAACAGCAGCAGGTTGGTTTCCGGGTCGTAATAGCCGCCCAACCAAGGGGCCGCGCCGCCGGTTTTCCACAGATCACCCGGCCAGGTCTTGCCCGCTTCGCCGCCGGAGATGCCGTTCTCCACCGCTTTGCCGTCCTTGTAGACGTAGCCCATATGGCCTTCGACCGTCGGCCGGGTCCACAGCAGATCACCGTTTTTCGGGTCGTAGGCCTCGATCTTGCCCACCACGCCGAACTCGCCACCGGCCACGCCGGTAATCAGCTTGCCGTTGATCACCAGCGGCGCGGCGCTGATCGAGTAGCCTTCCTTGTGGTCGGCGACTTTCTTGCTCCACACCACCTTGCCGGTGTCTTTGTTCAGCGCCACGAGCTTGGCGTCGAGAGTGCCGAAAATCACCAGATCGCCATACAGAGCGACGCCACGGTTGATCACGTCGCAGCAAGGGCGGATGTCATCGGGCAGGCGTGCATCGTATTGCCAGAGTTTCTTGCCGGTGCGCGCATCCACGGCGAACACCCGGGAGTAGGAACCGGTCATGTACATCACGCCGTCCTTGACCATCGGCTGCGCTTGCTGGCCACGCTGTTTTTCACCGCCGAAGGAAAACGCCCACGCCGGGCGCAGTTCCTTGACGTTGTCGACGTTGAGAATATCCAGCGGGCTGTAGCGCTGCCCCTGAACGCCGAGGCCGTTGGTCACGACCTGTTCCGGGTTCTTCGGGTCCTGGAGAATGTCCTGGTCGGAAACCCCGGCCAATGCCTGGCCGGACAACAGCATGGCACTGAGCAGCAGGCTCAAGACGAAGGGCTGGCGACGTGCGGGTTGGGTCATGACGGCTTCCTCTGCGGATTTTTGTTATTTCCGGAAAATTTTCCCGGTCTGGTGCAGATTCTTGAGCGCCGCCGCCCTAGCAACAATTGCCCGCAATGAGGAGATTGCTAGTTCCTTCGTACAGGGTGGGAGGAGATGAGCAGCGAATTTTGTGTCCGGCATAGATCCCTTGTGGGAGCGGGCTTGCTCGCGAAGACGGAGTGTCAGGCGACATCGATGTTGAATGTGTCGGCCTCTTCGCGAGCAAGCCCGCTCCCACATTAGATCGGGGTGGGTCAGTTATTTGCGTTGGAATCCACCCGCGTCATCCGCTCACGCTCGTAACGCGGGTACAGATGGCTGACGCTGCGGATCAGTTCATAGCGGCTCAGGTTGATCCCGGCGAAGCGTTCGGGGATGGGGCTGCGGATCATCTCGGCCATGTCGCTGCCATTGGCCGCGCCGTCGCGCATCAGCTGATCGAGCCAGGTCAGGTAATCGCGCATCTGCTCGAACGGTTGTGGATCGCTCGACACCGGTCCATGGCCCGGCACGACCTGCGTCCAGGGCAAGCCTTGCAGGGTCGCGATGTCCGCCAGCCACACCGCCAGCCCTGGACTGTTGGGCGTGGTCAGCGCCCGTTGATAAAACACCAGGTCCCCGGCAAACAACACGCCGGTTTGCTGGTCGAGAATAGCCAGATCCGCGCCCGTATGCCCACCCAGGCTCAGCAGACGCAGATCGTGATTCCCAAAACTTTTCACCCCGGGTGCCAACGCCTGGGTCGGCAACACCACTTCGGTGCCACGCATCCAGTCGCCGACCATGCGGTACATATTCTCGGCCATGGCATCGCCTTGCTGATGCAGTAGCTCGGTGGTGCCGGCCAGGGCGCCGATCGGCACGTCGCTGAAGGCTTGGTTGCCCAGCACATGGTCCGGGTGGTGATGGGTCAGCAAGACCTCGATCACCGGCTTGTCGGTGGTGGCGGCAATGGCCTTGCGCATCGCTTCGCCGTAACGCCGGGACGGCCCGGTGTCGATCACTACCACACCGCGTTCGGTGACGATGAACGCGGTGTTGACGATGTTGCCGCCGTTGGCCTTGGCGAAATTATCGGTGCTGCCTTCCAGCAGCCAGGTGTCCTGGGCGATCTGCCGAGGCTTGAGTGAATATTCGAGATCGGCCAGGGCCGGCAGACTGACGCTCAGCACCATCAACAGGATCCAGCGCATGCCACGCTCCTTGGGGTCAGGGGATCGACGCATCGAACTCATTGCCGCTGTTGTCCCGCAGCAGCAGGCGCGTTTGCCCTGCCCCTTCGATGTCGAAGGCCAGGTTGGGGTTTTCGCTGACCGCGGGAAACAGCTCCAGCCGGGCCAGCACTTGCTCGTTGTGGTCGCGCAGCTCGGCATGGTTGATGAAGAATTCCGGGATGCCGCTGACCATGCCGTTGTCCATGGGATGGGCCACCTGCAATCGCAAACGGCTGAATTCGCCCCGGGGATAGCGCCCGCCGAGCACTTCGCCAATGCGCTCTTCCCAGCCCGGTTGATTCCGAACCACGCTCGGTGCGGTGCAGCCGCCACCCGCTGCGTCAATCAGGGTCGAGCCGACATGCCACAACCCGTCACGGGTCAACACCGCCGCGCGCAAGGGCGTGGCCTGTTCGATGCGAATGCGCAACGACAGCCAGGGCAAAACCGAATTCAGCGGCTGGAAGTCGACGATTTTCGGCAAAGGGTTAAGTTCTGCCCAGGCGAGGATTTTCACCACCTCGCCCTTGAACGCCCTGGCGTCGATTTCCAGCGGTACCTGCCGGGCATCTTCGGCAAACGGCGGCGCCAGCAGCTTGACCCGCTCATCGAAAACGAACGGCGCATTGCCCAGGAACTGCTGGTGATAGAAGGCCCACATCACCGATGGCACCGGGTCTTTACCGGGATCGATAGCGCCAGCCTGTGCCGCCAGGCTTAACCAGCAAGCCAACAGACAACTCCCTCGCCATTTCATCGCCTGCTCCTTATTGATACATCTCGGGTACGTCGTATTGCAGGCCGTAATGGCCGTAGATGGTCTTCACCGAACCCTCGCGGATAAGCGCTTCCAGCGCCTCCTCCACGGCATAGGCCAGTTGACGGTTGCTTTCGTGCACCGCCATGCCGATTTCCCAGAGTTGCTTGCCCATGTTCGGATAGGCATTTTCTGCCAGTGCCACTTGCGGGTCGGCCGCTTCATGGACCTGCCAGTCGATTTCACCGCGCATGGCCATCACCGCGTCGACCTCACCGGCCTTCATCGCGGCAAACGCCTGGGGTACGCCCGGATAGTGATGGGTCTTGCCGGCGAGCATGCCGTTGAACACCGAGGTCAGGTAGAACGACGGCACGCTGTCGACTTCGACACCAATCGGGTGCTGCTCGAACACCGCGACGCTGGCGACCTTGTCCAGCCGCCGGCGGTCATAGGCCACCTGCCACTGCTCGTTCTGGTACGGACCGAACATCACCACGTGGCCATTTTCCAGTTCGCCGAGTTCGTTACGCTTCTGCGCGTAGTCACGGTCGTAGGGCACGCGCATCATCAGGTCGGCCAGTTGCTGGTTGTGCAAGGCACTGGCACGCCAGATGTAATCGCGCAGGTCGTCATCGAGCTTTTCCCCGGCCGGCGCCCAGATCAGCGTCAGGCGCACGCCTAGCGCCTTGGCCAGGGCCTCGGCGAGTTCGACATCGACACCCTGGGGTTTGCCGGCGCGTTCAAAACTGTAGGGCGCGAAGTCCTTGTAGACCGCCACCTTCAGCTCCCCGGCGGCGATCATTTCGTCGTAGTTGCGAACCTGCGCCTGCGCCGCCTGGCAGCACAGCCACAGAGCGCTGATCAACACCGCGAGCAGGCGCATGGGTCACTCCTCGACGTGCACAGTGTCCAGATAAGTGCGCACCGCCCACAGGGCTTCCTGGCTCAGGTAGTCGGCCATCTTCGGCATGTACACCCGACCGTCGCGCACCGCGCCATGGCGCACCCGTTCGGCGAACCATTCATCGCCCGCCTCACCGACATCGAGCATGCGCAAGTCGGGGGCGATACCGCCGGACTTGGCTTCCAGGCCATGACAGGCCGCGCAGTTCTGGGTGTAGGCCGAGGCACCGATTTCCACTGCCTTGTCGTGTTCCGCAGCGGTGCGATACGGGTTCACCGCGGCCCAGCCATCGGCATCGAGTTGCACTCCGGCGTCCTTGATCGGGGTCAGCCCCGGGGTGGCCACGGCTTGTGGCACCACGTTGCCGTGGGCCCAGACGGAACCTGCGCTGATCAAACCGGCCAATAGCCCGGTCACGAGCAAGGCGTTGCGTTTTGTTGTCATTGTTATGCCCTCTGGATTGCACGCAAAACCTCTTGGCAGAGGCTATGGCAGCCATCTTAGAAAGCCCTGCGCCCAGACCCCATGCTGCTTTGGTGGTCGCCGCCTACTCCCTTGGTCGTAAGGCTATCGGTGGACACGGGACGCGGGCCGTGGAGCCGGTCAACGCCGATCAGGGTCAGGATCAACAGGAACGGCAGGAGCAGTGCTTTGACGATACGCATGGTTAATCCCCTCCAGATCAAAGGCCGTGGTTGCCCATGCTAGAACCGCGCCGCGCGTGGCGGTCTACTACCTTGGTACTGGCCCTTCGGTACTTTCTGCATATTTTCACTGCACCACAGCCTTCCTATGCTGGCGCTACCTGTAATGGAGTGCCTTATGCGCGAGCTTGCCCCTTACGCCCTGATCTACCTGCTGGCGATTGCCTGCGCCGCCGGCCTGGCTACCCAGAGCCAGGCCGCCGATGCGCTCTTGCAGGTGCGGATCGGCTACCTGGGTTATCGCCCCGATCCCGGGCCGCTGCTGTCGAACGTCATCCCCGAGCCCACCGATGCCGGGCTGCGCGGCGCCGAACTGGCGATCACCGACAGCAACAGCACCGGGCGTTTTCTCAACCACGGCTACAGCCTGATCAGCGCCAGTGTCGACAGCCCCGAGGCCTTGCTCGAAGCGGCAAAGGTGCAGCATGAACAAGGCCTGCGCCTGTTTGTGGTGAATGCCCCCGCGACCAGCCTGCGCCAATTGAGTGCAGCACTGCCCGACAGCTTGCTGTTCAACGCCGGTAGCCCCGATGACAGCCTGCGCACCACCGATTGCCTGCCCAACGTGCTGCACACCTTGCCGAGCCGGGCGATGCTCGCCGATGCCCTGGCGCAGTTTCTGGTGCTGCGCAAATGGCAGCGGGCACTGCTGATTGTCGGCCCGACGCCGGACGATCAAGCCTATGCCGCCGCCCTGCGCCGCGGGGCCAAGCGCTTTGGCTTGCAACTGGTGGCGGAAAAAACCTGGAGCTTCGATAACGACCAACGCCGCAGCGCCCAGGCGGATATGCCGCTGTTCACCCAGACCGCCGAGTACGACGTGGTGCTGGTGGCCGATGAACGCGGCGACTTCGGTGAATACGTGCCCTACCAGACCTGGTACCCGCGTCCGGTCGCCGGCACCCAGGGCCTGACCCCGGTGGGCTGGCACAAGACCGTGGAAACTTATGGCGCCGCGCAGCTGCAAAAACGTTTCGAAGCCCTGACCGGGCGCTGGATGAATGACCGCGATTTCGCCGCGTGGATGGCCGTGCGCAGTATCGCCAGCGCCGTGAGCAAACTGCGCCAGGCCGAGCCGATGGCGATCCGTACGCTGGAAATCAGCGACCAGTTGCCACTCGACGGTTTCAAGGGCCGCAAGCTCAGCTACCGGCCGTGGAACGGCCAGTTGCGCCAGCCGATTCCCATCGTCCAGCCGCGAGCGCTGGTCAGCACCTCACCCCAGGATGGCTTTCTGCACCCGTTCAACGAGATGGACAGCCTGGGCTACGACAAACCCGAGGTCAGCTGCCGCTTTCCCTGATCCGATAATCACAACAACAAGGAATCCGCCATGCGCCGCACCCTGCTCTGCCGCTCCCTGCTTTCTTGGGCCATGCTGCTCGCCGCAGGCCATGCCGTTGCCAGCACAGCCTGGGTCTCCAACGAAAAGGACAACAGCCTGAGCCTGATCGACCTGCAGACCCTGCAAGTCACCGACACCCTGCCCGTCGGCCAGCGCCCCCGCGGCCTGCTGCTGTCCCATGACAACAAGCTGCTGTACATCTGCGCCAGTGACTCGGACCGGGTCCAGGTGATGGACGTGGCCACGCGCAAGATCATCAAGGAACTGCCCTCGGGCAAAGACCCTGAACAATTCGCCCTGCACCCGAACAATCGCTGGTTGTACGTCTCCAACGAAGACGATGCGCTGGTCACGGTGATCGACACCGAGACCTCCAAGGTGCTCGGCCAAATCAACGTCGGTGTAGAACCCGAAGGCATGGCCGTCAGTCCTGACGGCAAGTGGGCGGTCAACACCAGCGAAACCACCAACATGCTGCACTGGATCGACACCAGCACCCAGACCCTGGCCGACAGCACCCTGGTGGACCAGCGCCCGCGCTTCGTCGAGTTCTCCCCCGATGGCGCCCAGCTCTGGGCCTCGGCGGAAATCGGCGGCACCGTGACCATTCTCGATGTAGCCAGTCGCACCGTGCTCAAGACCCTGAACTTCCAGATCAAGGGCGTGCACCCGGACAAGGTCCAGCCGGTCGGCATCAAGCTCAGCGCCGATGGCAAATACGGTTTTGTCGCACTGGGCCCGGCCAATCATGTGGCGGTGATCGATGCCAGGACCTTCGAGATTCTCGATTACCTGCTGGTGGGTCGACGGGTCTGGCAGATGGCGTTCACCCCGGATCAGAAACAACTGCTGGCCACCAACGGCGTCAGCGGCGATGTCTCGGTGATCGATGTCGACAGCCTCAAGGTGAGCAAATCGGTGAAGGTCGGGCGCTATCCCTGGGGCGTGGTGGTGACGCCATGAACGCCCTTGAAGTCAGCGACCTGAGCTTTGCCTACGGTGCCCGAGAGGCCTTGCGCAAGGTGAGTTTCAGCCTGGAACCCGGGCGCTTCGCCGCGCTGCTGGGACCCAACGGCGCGGGCAAGTCGACCCTGATTGCCCTGCTGACCCGGCTCTATGATCTGCAGCACGGCGAGATCCGCATCGGTGGCTGTTCATTGCGCAGCGCGCCACGCCCGGCACTCAGGCAACTGGGCGTGGTGTTCCAGCAAAGCACCCTGGACCTGGACCTCAGCGTCGAGCAGAACCTGCGTTATCACGCGGCATTGCATGGCTTGTCCCGGCGTGAGACCGACCTTCGGGTCGACGCTGAACTGGCCCGCCAGACCCTGACCGAACGCCGCCGCGAACGGGTGCGTGAACTCAATGGCGGCCATCGTCGCCGGGTGGAAATTGCCCGCGCCCTGTTGCATCAACCGCGTCTGTTGCTGCTCGATGAAGCCAGTGTCGGCCTCGACCCGGCGAGCCGCCTGGCGCTCAACCAGCACATCCGCAGCCTGTGTCGCGAGGAACGCATCAGCGTGCTCTGGACCACCCACCTGCTCGATGAAGTACAGCCCAGCGATGACTTGCTGATCCTGCATCAGGGCCGGCTGGTAGCCAGCGGACAGGCCGATGCCCTGAGCCTGGAACACGGCGGTGACCTCGGTTCGGCCTTCACCCGCCTGACAACATCAGGAGCTGCCCAATGAACGCTTACTGGCAATGCTTCAGCGGTATCGTGCTGCGCGAATGGCTGCGCTTTGTGCTGCAACGCACGCGATTTCTCAGCGCCCTGGTGCGGCCGCTGCTGTGGCTGCTGGTGTTCGCCGCGGGTTTTCGCGCAGCGCTGGGAATCGCGATCATCGAGCCCTACGACACCTACATCCCCTATGAGGTCTACATCATTCCCGGGTTGGCCTGCATGATCCTGCTGTTCAATGGCATGCAGGGGTCACTGTCGATGGTCTACGACCGCGAGATGGGCAGCATGCGCGTGTTGCTGACCAGCCCCCTGCCCCGAACCTTTCTGCTGTGCAGCAAACTGTTGGCCACCTCGCTGATTTCGCTGTTGCAGGTGTATGCGTTCCTGGCGATTGCCTGGGTCTACGGCGTGCGGCCACCGGCCATGGGCTTGTTGCTGGCGTTGCCGGCCCTGCTGCTGGTGGCGTTGATGCTCAGCGCACTGGGCCTGTTGCTGTCGAACGCGATCCGCCAGCTGGAGAACTTCGCCGGGGTAATGAATTTCGTGATCTTCCCGCTGTTTTTCCTGTCGTCGGCGCTGTATCCGCTGTGGAAGATGCGCGAGGCCAGTGAGTGGCTGTATTGGCTATGCGCACTGAATCCGTTCACCCATGCGGTGGAGCTGGTGCGTTTTGCCCTGTATGAACGCTTCAATCCGCTGGCGCTGGCGGTGTGCTCGGGGCTGACGCTGCTGTTTGCGCTGCTCGCCGTACTGACGTTCAACCCGCAGCATGCGGCCCTGCGCAAATCCAGCTGACACCCCCCTCTGTAGGAGCCGGCTTGCTGGCGATCCAGACGACGCGGTGT
>NZ_JAHBDR010000083.1:0-40429 GCF_019956575.1 Pseudomonas sp. A-R-19 | reverse complement strand
TTGCTGGCGATGGCATTTTCAAGGACGCCATCGCCAGCAAGCCGGCTCCTACAGGTGGTGTCTGAACATGAAACGTTTGTCATGAAACCCAGGAGCCTGCGATCGAATGTCACGTATTTAGCGGGCTGCGGGATTTTCTCCAATTTTGCAAAAGTCTGTTTCCAAATCGAAGCGTTTACTTAGCAAGCTACCAAACTCTATAACAGAGGCCTGCACACGCCTTGCTGCAGATAACAGAGATTGGAGCTAGCAGATGACTGTAAAAGTAACTGAACGCGACGATTCACATAAATCCCACGAGGGTGTAGCCGCCGGCATCCGGATCTGGGACGTGCATCAACAAGACCTGCTGGTCGGGATGTTCCATTCCGAGACCGATGCGCAAGACTACAAGGCCGAACTGGAAACGCTCGAGCGCAAACGCGAACTTGCAACCGGTTGAACACAGACTTCCAGCACCGCGCAGCCTGCCCTCTTCTTGGCGGGCAGGCTGCAAGCCGAATCAGTCAACCTCGATCAACGTCAAATGAAGGTTGTCATCGATCAGCACCGAAGGGACACTTTCAACGATCCAGCCCGCTTGAAGCCTGACCACCTCGACCTCCCCATCGCCCATTCCGTCATTGCGGATCGAAAACTGCAGCGATGACGGGTGACGCTTGGCGTAATCGAAATCCATGCCGCACGCGATCAGGAAATCGATTTTTGCCTCGCTCAGTTCAACTTGAGTATCGCGCTCGCCTTCTTTCAGACTGTAGTAATCCAAGCACAAGTTGATTGCAAAAGGGCAGCCATTGACGAGACTGTTGATAAACCTCCCTTCATAACCACCAAAGTAACTGTGTTCTGCCCGCACACTGCTGAGCTTCTTCACCTTCACTTCGACCCCTTCGGAAAGTTTAAACAGCCAATACTCCCTATCCGAAGCCTGGTGGCTGCCGAAGTCGATACCGGATACATGGCGCTTTGGCCACATCGACATCAACGGCCTATCGGCTTCATATTCTTTATTGGTGATCGCCAGCAAGTAATTAATAACGTCATAATAACTCGACTCACCCTCTCCAACCTTGATGAGTGTCGCGCAACTTCCCGCGAGCAATACGATCTTGCCATAGCGCTCCACTGGCAGTTCAGTCATCAATAAAGCTATACACCCAGGCACCTTCTCCAGATAGGCAGAGTTCAGCTCATGGAGTTCCTCTTCGCTGCGGACCTCGCGCCAGGGAATGTTCCAGAAGAACTCCGGCAGGGTAAAAAAAACACAAGCAGTTGCGCCATGATCCTCGCGAGCGGCTTTTGCGGCGATCTTGATTTTTCGGCGCACAAGCTCGGCACGAGCGACCAGCTCATCGTCCAGATAGTCGCCAATGGATTGATCGTGCGGTCGTGACTGTGAAAGCTGCGACTTGAAAGTTGGCTGGCGTAACGAAGCGATACTTACAAACATTTATCCCATCCTTGGAGACTAAAGTTTATTCGATTTGTTTTCTCCGAGCACAAACTTCCTTATAAAGAAAGATTATTTTTGGCAAAAGAAAACCCGAAAGATCGTATCGACACGATCATTCGGGCTCAATGTATAAATCATGAAAAGTACTAGCAAACATGTAAGCCTGCTAGGACATCAAATCGATTACCACATCAGGTCATCAGGAATCTGGTACGCCGCGTACGGATCGTCTTCGACGCTGACCTCTTCGGTCTTCACGTTCATCTGCACGATGCGCTGCGGGTCGCGCTCCTGGATCTTCAGCGCGGCTTCACGGGGGATAACTTCATAGCCGCCGGCATGATGGACGATCGCCAGCGAACCGTTGCTGAGCTTGTTGCGCATCAGGGGGTTGACCGAAAGGCGCTTGACCTTCTTGTCGTCGACAAAGTTGTAGTAATCCTCGGTCGTCAGCTTGGGCAGGCGCGTCGCTTCGATCAATTGCTTGACCTGGGCGGCACGGGCCTTGGCTTCAGCCTTTTCCTGCTGCTGGCGGTTGAGCTCCTGGTCGCGCTTGACCTTCTCGGCCATGGCTTCCTGAGCCGCGCGCTGCTGGGAATCATCCAGCTCGATCTGGCCTTTGTGGGCCAGGCGTTGTTGTTTCTGCTTGTCTTTGCTGACCTGCTTGGCCTGCTTCTGGTTGACCAGCCCTGCTTTGAGCAACTGGTCGCGAAGGGAAATGCTCATGGTGCTTATTACTCACTTAGGCTACTGCTCAACCGCAGCTGGGCAAATTCTTTTCCTGACGTTTGGCTTCGCCCCACAAGGCGTCCAACTCTTCGAGGGTGCAATCTTCCATGGGACGGCGGGTGTCGCGCAATGCCTGTTCGATAAAACGAAAGCGTCGTTCAAACTTGCCGTTGGCGCCACGCAGTGCGGTTTCCGGATCAACCTTGAGATGCCGCGCCAAATTGACCACGGAAAACAGCAGGTCGCCGATCTCGTCGGCCACGGCCTCGGGATCGTTTTCCGACATGGCCTCAAGGACTTCATCGAGCTCTTCACGCACTTTATCAAGTACCGGCAAGGCGTCCGGCCAGTCGAAGCCAACCTGCGCTGCGCGCTTCTGCAATTTTGCCGAGCGCGACAGTGCAGGTAGTGCAGCGGGGACGTCATCGAGCAACGACAACTGCTCGGGTGCCGACGACTTCTGCGCACGCTCCTCGGCCTTGATCTCTTCCCAACGCTGCTTGACCTGCTCTTCACTCAGGCGCGGGACATCCAGCGGTGCGTACAGGTCACCGGTGGGAAACACGTGGGGATGACGGCGGATGAGCTTGCGGGTGATGCTGTCGACCACGCCGGCGAACTCGAAGCGACCCTCTTCGCGGGCCAACTGGCTGTAATAAACCACCTGGAACAGCAGGTCGCCCAACTCACCCTGCAAGTGATCGAAGTCACCGCGCTCAATGGCGTCGGCGACTTCGTAGGCCTCTTCCAGAGTGTGGGGGACGATGGTGGCGTAAGTTTGCTTGATGTCCCACGGGCAACCGTACTGCGGGTCGCGCAGGCGGTTCATGAGGTGCAACAGGTCTTCAAGGCTGTACATCATTTTTTCTGTCTCACCACAAAACCCTGTGGGAGCGGGCTTGCTCGCGAAAGCGGTAGGCCAGGCAACATTGACGTCGACTGACACTCCCTCTTCGCGAGCAAGCCCGCTCCCACATTGGATCGGCGCTGGTCTTCACGGCGTACGGTTACGCCGGGTTTCGATGATGTTCGGCAACTGGGAAATCCGCCCCAGCAACCGCCCCAATGCATCCAGCCCCGGAATCTCGATGGTCAGGGACATCAGCGCGGTGTTGTCCTCCTTGTTCGAGCGGGTGTTGACCGCCAGCACATTGATCCGTTCGTTGAGCAGCACTTGCGAGACGTCACGCAGCAGACCGGAACGGTCGTAGGCGCGGATGACGATGTCCACCGGATAGGTGAGCACCGGCACCGGCCCCCAGCTGACCTGGATGATTCGCTCCGGCTCGCGCCCGCCCAGTTGCAGCACCGAGGCGCAGTCCTGGCGGTGAATGCTCACGCCGCGGCCCTGGGTGATGTAACCGACGATGGCATCGCCCGGCAATGGCTGACAGCAGCCGGCCATCTGGGTCATCAGGTTGCCAACGCCCTGGATCTGGATATCGCCGCGCTTGCCCGGCTTGTAGCCGGTGGCCTTGCGTGGAATCAATTCCAGCTGTTCGTTGCCGCGTTCCGGCTCGACCAGTTGCTGCGCCAGGTTGACCAGTTGCGCCAGGCGCAAATCCCCGGCGCCGAGGGCGGCGAACAGGTCTTCGGCGGTTTTCATGTTGGCCTTGTCGGCCAGCTTGTCGAAATCCACCGCTGGCAGGCCGAGGCGATTGAGTTCGCGCTCCAGCAGTGTTTTACCGGCCGCGACGTTCTGGTCACGAGCCTGCAACTTGAACCAGTGAACGATCTTCGCCCGTGCCCGCGAGGTGGTGACGTAACCCAGGTTCGGGTTCAGCCAGTCGCGGCTCGGAGTGCCGTGCTTGCTGGTGATGATCTCGACCTGTTCACCGGTTTGCAGGCTGTAGTTGAGCGGTACGATGCGCCCGTTGATCTTGGCGCCACGGCAGTTGTGACCGATTTCGGTGTGTACGCGGTAGGCGAAGTCCAGCGGCGTCGCGCCTTTCGGCAAGTCGATGGCGTGACCGTCCGGGGTGAAGATGTAGACGCGATCGGGCTCGATATCGACCCGCAGCTGTTCCGCCAGACCACCGATGTCACCCAACTCTTCATGCCACTCGAGCACCTGGCGCAGCCAGGAGATTTTCTCTTCGTAGTGATTGGAGCCGGATTTGACGTCGGTGCCTTTGTACTTCCAGTGCGCGCAAACCCCCAGCTCTGCCTCTTCGTGCATGGCGTGGGTGCGGATCTGCACTTCCAGCACCTTGCCCTCGGGACCGATCACCGCCGTGTGCAGCGAGCGGTAGCCGTTCTCCTTGGGGTTGGCGATGTAGTCGTCGAACTCTTTCGGGATGTGTCGCCACAGGGTGTGGACGATACCGAGCGCGGTGTAGCAATCGCGCATTTCCGGCACCAGCACGCGCACGGCACGCACATCGTAGATCTGGCTGAACTCCAGCCCCTTGCGCTGCATTTTGCGCCAGATCGAATAGATGTGCTTGGCCCGGCCGCTGATGTCGGCATCGACGCCGGTGGCCTGCAATTCGTTTTTCAGCTGGCTCATCACCTCGCTGATGAAGCGCTCGCGATCAAGTCGCCGCTCATGGAGCAACTTGGCGATCTGCTTGTATTGGTCCGGCTCCAGGTAACGGAAGGACAAGTCCTCCAGCTCCCACTTGATGTGACCGATACCCAGGCGATGGGCCAGTGGCGCGTAGATGTCGAAGACTTCACGGGCGACGCGGTTGCGCTTTTCGTCGTCGGCGGTTTTCACCGCACGGATGGCGCAAGTCCGCTCGGCCAGCTTGATCAGGGCGACGCGAACATCGTCGACCATGGCCACCAGCATCTTGCGCAGGTTTTCCACCTGGCCCTGGGTGCCCAGCACCAGGGATTTGCGCGGGCTCAGGCTATCGCTGATCGCGGCCATGCGTAGCACGCCATCGATGAGCTTGGACACCACCGGACCGAAGCGCTGGCTGACGGCCGGCAGCTTGATCTGACCTTCGCGCACGCCTCGATACAGGATCGCGGCGACCAGTGAATCCTGATCGAGTTTGAGATCGGCGAGAATCTCGGCGATCTCAAGGCCGGTACGGAACGTGGAGTTCCCTTCCGA
The DNA here is from genome assembly GCF_019956575.1 of Pseudomonas sp. A-R-19. Classification (NCBI taxonomy): domain Bacteria; kingdom Pseudomonadati; phylum Pseudomonadota; class Gammaproteobacteria; order Pseudomonadales; family Pseudomonadaceae; genus Pseudomonas; species Pseudomonas sp. A-R-19. Next base: position 35,183 of record NZ_JAHBDR010000083.1, on the reverse strand, counting down.
CCACAGATTCTGTGCAGCATTGGCTTGCTGCTCAGCCTCGCGAGCGTACTCGCAGGCTTCTTTCAAGGCTTCGCGATCCAGTGCCAAATCGACACTCACCGCGTGATCGAGCCAAGCCTCGAGATTGATACTGCCGTCGGTGTTGATCGGCTGGTGTGCTCTCACCTGTACCATCTTGCTTACCTTCCCTACGACGCAGATTCAATGCGTCAAATCGCTGACCTTCGTTGCCCGTGCGCCCACGTCGGGCTGGTTGCGTGGCTGCACGGGCGGGCCAGTCGGACCAGACGAGCATCCTAGCTCGCTTCAAATAACGCCATGGCCTCGACATGTGCCGTTTGAGGAAACATATCGAGAATCCCGGCACGTTTTAACCGGTAGCCCTGCTTGATCAATTCGACCGTGTCGCGCGCCAGAGTTGCCGGGTTGCATGACACATACACCAACCGTTCGGCGCCCAGGGTCTTGAGCTTGCGCACAACCTCGAAAGCACCGTCACGCGGTGGGTCCAAGAGTACCGCACAAAAGCCCTCGGCGGCCCATTCGGCGTCCGTCAAAGGCTGGGATAAATCGGCCTGAAAAAACTTCGCGTTATGCAGATTGTTGCTAGCCGCATTCGCCGCTGCTCGATCGACCATCACCTGCACGCCTTCGACCGCCACCACTTCGCGAGCGGCCTTGGCCAATGGCAAGGCAAAGTTGCCCAGGCCACAGAATAGATCGAGTACACGCTCATCCGCCGTCGGCCTCAACCAATCCAGCGCCTGGGCGACCATTGCTTCGTTGACGCCAGCGTTGACCTGGATGAAATCCCCAGGTCGGTAAGCCAGTTCCAGGTCCCACTGTTCAAGACGATAGCCCAGCGACTGTTCAGCCTCGACCGGTTGCGGTTCGCCCTCGCCATGCAGCCACAATTGGGCTTCGTGGAACGCGCAGAATTCCTTGAGGATGGTCATGTCACTTTCAGACAACGGCGCCATGTGTCGCAGCAAAACTGCCAGCGATGAACCACTGAACAATTCCACATGCCCGAGCGCCTGGGGTTTGCTCAAGCGACGGAGCATCTCCGGCAAACGGGTCATGATCGGTTGCAAAGGCTGTACCAGCACCGGACATTCATTGATACCAACGATGTCCTGGCTGCCGGCTGCGCGGAAACCGACTTCGAGTTTTTTCGCCTTCATGTCCCAGCGCACCGCCACGCGGGCGCGGCGACGGTAAGCGAACTCGGGACCACTCAAAGGCGCCGCCCACTCTTCGGGTTCGACGCCCGCAACCTTCGACAACTGCTCGGCGAGCATGCGCTGTTTCAGGGCGAGTTGTTCGATATGAGGCAGATGCTGCACGCTGCAACCGCCGCAACGGCCAGCATGGGCACAGGGTGCGGGGCGGCGCAATTCGCTGGCCTTGAATACCCGTTCGGTGCGCGCCTCGACCACTTTGCCGTGGGCGCCGAGCACACGCGCTTCAATCTCTTCACCGGCCAATGCGCCGATGACGAACCAGGTGCGGCCTTCGAAAAACGCGATGCCGCGACCGTCATTGGCCAGGCGCTCGATAGTCAGGCGCTGCTTTTTGCCGGTCGGGATTTGCGGGGCCTTGCTGCCGCCGGTGGGCTGGAAGCGCAGGCCTCTTTCATGCTTGGCCATCAGTTGGGCGCGTCGAAAATGCCGGTCGACAAGTAACGGTCGCCACGGTCGCAGATGATCGCGACGATCACCGCGTTTTCAACTTCTTTGGACAGGCGCAGCATTGCCGCCACGGCACCGCCGGAGGACACGCCACAGAAAATGCCTTCTTCGCGGGCCAGGCGACGGGTCACGTCCTCGGCTTCGCTTTGGGCCATGTCGACGATCCGGTCCACGCGATCAGCCTGGTAGATCTTCGGCAGGTATTCCTGAGGCCAGCGACGGATACCCGGGATCGCCGAACCTTCCATCGGTTGCAGGCCGATGATCTGCACGTTGTCGTTCTGCTCTTTCAAGTAGCGCGACACGCCCATGATGGTGCCCGTGGTGCCCATGGAGCTGACGAAATGGGTGATGGTGCCTTCGGTCTGGCGCCAGATTTCCGGGCCGGTAGTGGTGTAGTGAGCCTCGGGGTTATCACCGTTGGCGAACTGGTCCAGTACCTTGCCGCGACCTTCGGCTTCCATCTTCTGCGCGAGGTCACGGGCGCCTTCCATGCCTTGTTCCTGGCTGACCAGGATCAGCTCGGCGCCATAGGCGGTCATGGCCGCCTTGCGCTCGGCGCTGGAGTTGTCCGGCATGATCAGGATCATCTTGTAACCCTTGATCGCGGCGGCCATGGCCAGGGCGATCCCGGTGTTGCCCGAGGTCGCTTCGATCAACGTATCGCCGGCATGGATCTGCCCGCGCAGTTCGGCGCGGGTGATCATCGACAGCGCCGGACGGTCCTTGACCGAACCCGCCGGGTTGTTCCCTTCGAGCTTGAGCAAAAGGGTGTTGCTGGTGGCGCCGGGCAGGCGCTGCAAACGGACCAGCGGAGTGTTGCCGACGCAATCGGCGATGGTTGGGTACTGCAAGGTCATGGCGTATTCGCAATCCAGACTGCGGGGGCGCCTATCATACCGGCAAACGTTCCCAAGCCATATCACGCAAAGTGTGGAGCTTATGGCTTATGGGAATAAGAGCGGATTCGGCGATCCATGGGAGGGTCTGGTCGCAGTCTTCCGGCTCATCCTGAAAGCACAGGGTAAGAAATCGCTGTCAGGTTATGCTGCTTTCTGTAGGAAAAAAGAATGCACTCATCGGAAACTTCCCGCGCATTGCAACGGAATGCATGAACTAGTGCGCGTTAGAAGCAGCAGATAATATTTTTTCAATGGTCAGTCAAACAAGACGTCTGACTGTTCATAGGGTGTCGGACAAGCGACAACTCGCTTGCGATGCTCACACCTTAAACTTTTTTGCCAAGCCGGATTTATATCAAGGAAGAAAACCAATGAAGACTTTACTCGCCCTACCCTTTGCCGCGCTGATAATTGCGAGCGAACAAGTCTCTGCTGCATGTGTTTACATTCAGAATACCTATAGCGGAATCCTGCCTGCCGACTCGGAAATTATCGTTCAGGGCCCCTTCACCATCACTGGCGCAAACGGATGCCAAAAAGCAAATATCACCTCTACTATTACGGCCTTAGGGGTTGGTACTCCCCCAAGCCAATTCATTGACAGACTGGATGGTTCAACCTGGACTGAGGTCGATGGAGGAAATAGAAGTAATGTGTCGACTCTTGGTGAACTGGGCAGCTACAGGGTTCGCCTGAAAAATGACCAAAACGTAGCCAGAGGGTATTCCGGCACTACACGTTATGGCCGCTAAATAGGTGGTCTGCCGGTGCACGCGGAACTCATCATCGTGCACCGGTCTAATCAGGCCTCAATGTTGACGGCTAGGTGATTCTGAGTGGTGTTTGCAAAAAAAGACAGTGCACCCAGTACATGATTTACGCGTACCAAGGCACGCGTTATCTCATGAAACATCGACGCAGATTCCGACCTGCCAATTGCCTGCCTTTCTTCCAGTCGCTGATTGAACATCGCAATCGCATTAAATTTCACGTCTGTCTCAGCTTTATGGCCAAACTCATCAAACGCCATATTGCCCAAAGAAAGGAAATCGTACATAAAAATATCGATCAAGCCATCGTGATAGAGCGTCTGCCCAATCTTCGTCAGCTCATTTGTACTGACAGATGTAAAATCGTAGCCCCGCAACGAATCTTTCAACTCACCCAATGAAGATTCGTCAAACAATTTCAGCACAACAACAGCATCTTCGGCATTCTTCTTTGTATAGCTATTGGTGGTCTCAAGAGGGTTCTTGACGACGTAGGCATCTGCTTTCATCGACAACGCCGGAAAATTAACATTCATCAAACATCTCCTTAGCTTTTTTATTCTCAAGTTAGATATCGCCATTAAACTTTAAAGCTTGAGAACTTTACTCACTGAACGCTCCGCGAAGATGTTGCGAATCAATTCAAAACAAAATCTGAACATCGCCGCTTAAGCCGGCGACGTATGAACCAACAACCGCATGTTCAGCCGCAACCCGGCCCCGGTGTTTTGCGCCCAAAGCTGTCCACCCTGACGCTGCACCGCATTGCGGGCGATGCTCAAGCCCAGACCGAATCCGCCATCCCCCGGCCTTGAACCGTCGAGACGGGTAAACGGCAGGAAGATCCGCTCAAGATCAGCTTCCGCCACACCGCCGCCCTGGTCCTCCAGCCACAGATGCCAATATTGTCCCTCGCGCCGTCCGCCAAGGTGGACCACTGCGCGCTCGGGCGAATGGCGAATCGCGTTACGCAGAATGTTTTCCAATGCCTGGGCCAGGGTGTTGAGGTGTCCTCGAACCCAGCAGGATGCATCCACCGTGCATTGCAACTGAGTGTCGGGCCAGCCACTTTCATAGCAAGCATTTTCCGTGAGCATTTCCCACAGGGCCTGGACCTGGATCGCTTCGTCGGGCAATCGGGTGCGCTCGGTGTCCAGCCATGCCAGTTGCAGCGTGTCTTCCACCAGGCGCTGCATGCCATCGACTTCGCGGCCGATGCGTTCGCGCAATTGCTCCAGGCCCTGCTCGCTTTCACTGGCCACCCGCAGGCGGCTCAAGGGTGTGCGCAATTCATGGGAAAGGTCGCGCAGCAACTGTTGCTGCAAGGCCACGGTGCTTTGCAGGCGTTCCGACATGTGATCGAACGCCCGGCCCAATTCACCCAACTCATCCGATCGATTGGTGGTCCGGGTCGACAGCCGTACGTTCAGTTGATCGGCACGCCAGGCATTGGCCTGCGCGCGCAAATGATTGAGCGGCACCACCAGCAAGCGGTACAGGCCGACGCACAGCAGCAAGGTGAACAGGCCCGGAATCACGCCGTTGGTGATGACCCGCCAGAACACCCGGTAATGCCCGGGTACGAAGCGCTTGGGCAACTCGATCACCAGGCTGCCGGTGGAGGGATCACCGGGAAACGGTATCCGCATCCACGGCCGGCCCTTCTTATGGATCGGCCAATCGAGGCCGCGCAGGAACGTCAGGTGCTGAATTTCCATGTCCGTCAGCGCCTGGCTGCTCAACGACTGCAAATCACCGCCGATCACCCCGATCCAACTGTCTTCGTGCTGCCGGATACCCTGTAACCAATCATCAACGCCAGTGCTCTGCCGCTGTTGCCAGGCCTGCTCGGCTTCGGCGGCGTAGCGCGTCAGGGTGCCGCGGGCCTCATCGGAGAGGAACTGGTTGCGCTGCTCCATGTAGCGGCCCCAGGACCAACTCAACCAGATCATCAGCAAACAGAAAGCGACCAATAAAAAAGCCAGTTTCCAGAACAGCGAATGCCTGCCCGGCAGTTTACATTTCATCGGCGGCGCTCAGGATGTAACCCTTGCCCCATACCGTGCGCACTTCGCGCTCGGTGTAGCCAATGGCCTTGAGCTTGCGGCGGATCTGGCTGATGTGCATGTCCAGGCTGCGATCATGGGCCGCGTATCCGCGCTGCAACACCTGTTGATAAAGGAAGGCTTTGCTCAACACTTCGTCGGCGCTGCGATGCAGCGTTTCCAGCAACCGATACTCGCTGCGGGTCAGGCCGCCGGCCTGTTCGCCATAAAAGACCTCGAAGCTTTCATCGTCGAAGCGCAGGCTGTCCATCGAAGGGACAGGCACTGTCGGTATCGGCCGGCGGTCGAGTGCCACCCGCCGCAGAATGGCTTCGATGCGCACCCGCAACTCCACCATGCTGAAGGGCTTTGGCAAGTAATCGTCGGCGCCCAGGCGAAAGCCGCTGATGCGGTCGGCCTCGGCACCGAGGGCTGACATCAGCAACACCGGGGTGGAATGGCTCTGGCGCAATTGGGTCAGTACCGCCAGACCGTCCATGCCCGGCAGCAGAATATCCATCAGCACCACGTCGAAAGATTGCCGGCGGGCAATCTCCAGGCCTTCCTGGCCGTTCTGGCACCAGGTCACATGGAAGCCGCTGCGGTCCAGGTGCTCATGTACGTAGGCACCCAGCACAAGGTCGTCTTCGATGGACAGGATTCGGGGGAGGCCAGCAGTGATGGGAGTCATGGCTATCTGCAAACAATTCTCAGTTGAATGATTATTCAAGATTGCCTCGTCCGGGGCAACCCGCAGCTTGGCTGTACCGCCAATGAGCCACCCGGGCCGACGAATGACATCGCCATTTTTACGAAGATTGCCCGCGAGCAAATCGCTACACTGCGCAAGGGGTGCCAGGCGGATGCATGTGCCGGTCTATAAATAGCGGGATGCAGGAGAGATGCGTGCTCAAGAAACTGGGAATAAAAGGCCGCGTGCTGTTGCTGACCCTGTTGCCAACCAGCCTGATGGCGTTGGTGCTGGGGGGTTATTTTACCTGGATGCAACAGGCTGACCTGCAAACCCAACTCATGCAGCGCGGCGAAATGATCGCCGAACAGTTGGCTCCACTGGCGGCGCCAGCCATGGGCCATCAGGACAACGAACTGCTCGAACGCATCGCCACCCAGGCCCTGGAACAAACCGACGTACGGGCCGTGACCTTCCTGTCCCCCGACCGCACGCTGCTGGCCCACGCCGGCCCGACCATGCTCAACCAGACGCCCTCCGGCAGTGGCACGCAGATGCTGCGCCGCAGCGGCAGTGATGCGACCCGCTATCTGCTGCCGGTATTCGGCAAGCACCGCAATCTCGCCGGCGACGTGATTCCCGAAGAAGCCGACCGCCTGCTGGGCTGGGTCGAACTTGAACTGTCCCATAACGGCATGCTGTTGCGCGGTTACCGCAGCCTGTTCGCCAGCCTGATGTTGATCGCAGGGGGACTGATCGGTGCGGCACTGCTGGCCCTGCGCATGGGGCGCACGATCAATCGGCCGCTGAGCCAGATCAAGCAGGCCGTGGCTCAACTCAAGGACGGTCATCTGGAAACCCGTTTGCCGCCCCTCGGCAGTCAGGAGTTGGACGAGCTGGCCTCCGGCATCAACCGCATGGCCGGCACCCTGCAAAATGCCCAGGAAGAATTGCAGCACAGCATCGACCAGGCCACCGAGGACGTGCGCCAGAACCTGGAAACCATCGAAATCCAGAACATCGAGCTGGACCTGGCGCGCAAGGAAGCTCTGGAAGCGAGCCGGATCAAATCCGAATTCCTGGCCAACATGAGTCATGAAATCCGCACACCGCTCAACGGCATTCTCGGTTTCACTCACTTGTTGCAAAAAAGCGAGCTCACCCCGCGCCAGCTCGACTATCTGGGCACCATCGAAAAATCCGCCGACAGCCTGCTGGGCATCATCAACGAGATTCTCGACTTCTCGAAAATCGAGGCCGGCAAGCTGGTGCTCGACCATATTCCGTTCAACCTGCGTGACCTGCTGCAAGACACCCTGACCATCCTCGCCCCCGCCGCCCACGCCAAGCAGCTGGAACTGGTGAGCCTGGTGTACCGGGACACACCGCTGTCACTGGTGGGCGACCCGCTACGGCTCAAGCAGATCCTGACGAACCTGGTGAGCAACGCAATCAAGTTCACTCGCGAAGGCACCATCGTCGCCCGCGCCATGCTCGAAGAAGAACACGAAGACACGGTGCAGTTGCGCATCAGCATTCAGGACACCGGCATCGGGCTGTCGAACCAGGACGTGCGCGCCCTGTTCCAGGCCTTCAGCCAGGCCGACAACTCGCTGTCGCGGCAACCCGGCGGCACTGGCCTGGGCCTGGTGATTTCCAAACGCCTGATCGAACAGATGGGCGGTGAAATCGGCGTCGACAGTACGCCGGGAGAAGGGTCGGAATTCTGGATCAGCCTGAGCCTGCCGAAAACCCGCGACGATGCCGAAGACCTGCCCGCCGCGCCGCTTCTCGGGCGCCGGGTGGCGGTGCTGGAAAACCACGAGCTGGCACGGCAGGCGTTGCAGCATCAACTGGAAGACTGCGGCCTGAGCACCACGCCGTTCAATACCCTGGAAAGCCTGACCAATGGCGTCACCGCCGCCCACCAGACCGATCAGGCGATCGACCTCGCCGTGCTCGGCATCACCAGCAACGACATGCCGCCGGAACGCCTCAACCAGCACATCTGGGACCTCGAGCATCTTGGCTGCAAAGTGCTGGTGCTGTGCCCGACCACGGAACAGACGCTGTTCCATCTTTCCGTGCCCAACCCCCACAGCCAGCTCCAGGCGAAACCGGCCTGCACCCGCAAACTGCGGCGCTCCCTGTCTGATCTGGTCAGTCCGCGCCCGATGCGCAGCGAGCCGGGCGAGCCGGTGTCCAGCCGCGCCCCGAAAGTGCTATGCGTCGACGACAATCCGGCCAACCTGATGCTGGTGCAGACCCTGCTCGAAGACATGGGCGCCAAGGTGCTCGCGGTGGAAAGCGGTTATGCCGCCGTCAAGGCGGTGCAGAACGAGACATTCGATCTGGTGTTGATGGACGTGCAGATGCCTGGCATGGACGGCCGCCAGAGCACCGAGGCGATCCGCCAGTGGGAAAGCGAACGACATAGCACGCCGTTGCCGATCGTGGCCCTCACCGCCCACGCCATGGCCAACGAAAAACGCGCGCTACTGCAAAGCGGCATGGACGACTACCTGACCAAACCGATCAGCGAACGGCAATTGGCCCAGGTGGTGCTGAAGTGGAGCGGCCTGGCGCTGCGCAATCACAGCCCCGAGCGCTCCGGCGAAGGGCACGCGGGTGCCCATGACCTATTGGTACTCGACCACGAGGAAGGATTGCGCCTGGCCGCCGGCAAGGCTGATCTGGCGGCGGACATGCTGGCGATGCTGCTCGCGTCCCTGGAAGCAGACCGCGAAGCCATTCGCCTCGCTCAGCAAAGCAACGACCACAACGCCCTGATCGAACGGGTCCATCGCCTGCATGGCGCGACGCGTTACTGCGGCGTACCGCAATTGCGGGCGGCCTGCCAACGCAGCGAAACCCTGCTCAAGCAACAAGATCCGAAAGCCAGCGTGGCACTGGACGAGCTCGACCGGGCGATCAATCGCCTGGCAGCCCACGCGCGCATGAACGCTTGATGCAGCGCAATCGTGCAAATCAAACATCAGCGCAAACTCTGTAGGAGCCGGCTTGCCGGCGATGACGGCCTCAAAATCCATGTAGCCCTTGAGGCCGCCATCGCTGGCAAGCCAGCTCCGACAGAAATGGGACAAAGAGGAAATCATGCGTACGATTCTTTTCAGCAGCCAGAACTACGACCGCGACAGTTTTCTCGCGGCCGAACAACCGGCCGGCATCGAACTGCAATTTCAACCCGCGCGCCTGAGCCTCGACACAGTGGCGCTCGCCCAGGGGTATGAAGCGGTCTGCGCGTTCATCAATGATGACCTCGGCGCGGCGGTACTCGAACGCCTGGCCGCCGGTGGCACACGCCTGATCGCCCTGCGTTCGGCCGGTTACAACCACGTCGACTTGCCAACGGCAAAGCGCCTGGGGCTGGCCATCGTGCGCGTCCCGGCCTATTCGCCCCACGCCGTGGCCGAACATGCAGTAGCGCTGATCCTCGCCCTGAATCGGCGCTTGCCCCGAGCCTATAACCGCACACGCGAAGGGGATTTCAGACTGCAAGGGCTGACCGGTTTCGACCTGGTAGGCAAGACCGTCGGCGTGGTCGGCACCGGGCAGATCGGCGCCACCTTTGCCAAGATCATGAACGGTTTTGGCTGCCGGTTGCTGGCCTACGACCCCTCCCCCAACCCGCAGGTCGAAGCCCTCGGCGCGCGCTACCTGAGCCTGCCGCAGCTGCTGGCCGAATCGCAGATCATCAGCCTGCATTGCCCCCTCAACGAACAGAGCAAGCACTTGATCAACCGCCAATCACTGGCGCATATGCAACCGGGCGCGATGCTGATCAATACCGGGCGTGGCGGCCTGGTGGACACCCCGGCGCTGATCGACGCCCTGAAAGACGGTCGCCTGGGTTACCTGGGGCTGGATGTGTATGAGGAAGAGGCGCAGTTGTTCTTCGAGGACCGTTCCGACCTGCCGCTGCAAGACGATGTGCTGGCACGGTTGCTGACCTTTCCTAACGTGATCGTCACCGCGCACCAGGCCTTCCTGACCCGCGAAGCGTTGGACGCGATTGCCACCATCACATTGCGCAACATTTCCGCCTGGGCGGCGGGTACCCCGGAAAACCTGGTGACGGGAGACTGAAACGGATCGAAGGTCATCTGCCTGCGCGATGCGGCGTGCAAGCCCGTGCTAGCATATCGCGCATATTTGGAGGACCCATGGTCGAACACGATTTCCGCTACAGCCTGATGAACCCGCAACACACCCTCACCGAATGCCGCGCCCTGGTGCCGGGGCGTTATCAGGTCACCGGCAACGGTGGCTCGATTCGCAACAACGACGTGCTGGTCGTGACCCTCAAGGGTGCCAAGGACTTGTCCATGCGCCTGACCGTCGAAACGGTTCGCCACCTGATCAACCCGCCCGGCCAATGGGTCGCGGTGGCCAGTGGCCCGGTGTTCGGTGAACTGGCGATCCACACCTGGCAAGTGAACTGCGACAGCTGCGCCAAAGAGCTGAGCTTCGAGTTCGCCGTCGACGCCAAGCTGGGCAACAAGGCCGAAAAGCCTGCCGCCACCGCGCGGATTGCCGAGCTGGGCTGGACCACCGTTGGCGAGAAACACCTGTGCCCGAAATGCCAGGAGCCTGCGTGATGAAACGCCTTGCCCTGACTGGAATGGTCGGTGCCAGCCTGATGGGCTGCGCCGCCGATCCGGTGCAACTTGAACACAATCGCAGCTACATACTGGAATGGATCGGCGAGCGGCCATTGATGGATTACAGCCACCTGACCATCACCCTCGGCGAAGATGGCCGGGCCTATGGCAATGGCGGCTGCAACCACTGGTTCGCACCGTATACCCTGGATGGCGACAAACTGACCTTCGGCAAAGTCGGCAGCACCCGCAAACTGTGCGCGCCGGCGCTGATGGAACAGGAAAAACGTTTCCTTCAGGCCCTGGAAAACGTCCAGCGCTGGGACGTATCCCCGATCGAGCAGATCCGCTTCTGGCCAGCCGAAGGCAAGCCGCTGCGCTGGTGGCTTGAAGAGGGTTGATCCCCTCTGCTTCATGTGAATGACTGTGGTGAGGGGGCTTGTGTGGCGAGGGGGCTTGCCCCCGTTGGGCTGCGAAGCAGCCCTAAATCCAGTCACCGCGATTGATCAGGTTAACCGCGTATACCGGCATTGCGACTGCTGCGCAGCCGAACGGGGGCAAGCCCCCTCGCCACAAAAAGCCCCTGGCCACGTGAATGATCAGTTTTTCGCCTGCAACGCCTCAAGCTTCGCCATCACCCCCGCCGCCGTCTGTTCACCCATCAACTGCTCACGCACCTTGCCCTTGTTATCGATGATGTAGGTCACCGGCAACGCCTCGCTGCGCGGCAGCTCGAACAGTTCGGAAGGGTCCTGGGCCAGTACGGTGAACTTTATCCCCAGTTTCTCGCTCGCGCCCTTCAGCTCTTGCCCCTGGACGTTGTCGAAGTTGACCCCGAACACACCGATTTTCTTGTCCTTGAGCTGCTCCGCCAGGGCATTCAGCTCCGGAATTTCGGTGCGGCAAGGCCCACACCACTCCGCCCAATAGTTGAGCACCAGCCATTTGCCGTCCAGGCGGTCAGCGGCGATTTTATGACCGTCCTGGTCGATGCCATAGTCATTCCCGCAGCCCCCCAGCATCAACGTTCCGATGATCGCCAATGCTGCTGCCAGTCGCCTTGTCATGTCGTGTTCCTTGTCAAAAATTGAATGCGCCTGCGACCCATCGCCTCTCACGGTTCTGGATTGCGCGCTGCACAGTTAGAATAGCCGCCACCTTACGCAAGATGCGACCCGCTCATGACCGATCTGACGCTTTATCACAACCCGCGCTGCTCGAAATCCCGCGGTGCGCTCGAACTGCTTGAAGCCCGAGGCCTGACGCCGACCGTGGTCCGCTACCTGGAAACCCCGCTGGACGCCGCGCAGATCCAGAGCCTGCTGGGCAAACTCGGAATCAGCGCCCGGCAATTGCTGCGCACCGGCGAGGACGAGTACAAGACCCTTGACCTGGCTGACAGCAGCCTGAGCGAAGCGCAATTGATCGCCGCCATTGCCGCCCACCCGAAACTGATGGAACGCCCGATTCTCGAAGTCGGCGACAAGGCCATCATCGGCCGTCCACCGGAACAGATCCTGGAACTGTTGCCATGAGTGCACCGTACATTCTGGTTCTGTACTACAGCCGCAGCGGCTCGACCAACGAAATGGCCCGGCAGATCGCCCGTGGTGTCGAACAGGCCGGGCTTGAAGCGCGCCTGCGCACGGTGCCGGCGATTTCCACCGAATGCGAAGCCGTGTCCCCGGAAATTCCCGACGAAGGCGCGCTGTATGCCAGCCTCGACGACCTGAAGAACTGCGCCGGCCTGGCACTCGGCAGCCCGACCCGCTTCGGCAACATGGCGGCCCCCCTGAAGTATTTCCTCGATGGCACCAGCAACCTGTGGCTGACCGGCGCCCTGGTGGGCAAGCCGGCGGGTGTGTTCACCTCTACGGCGAGCCTGCACGGCGGCCAGGAGACCACCCTGCTGTCGATGATGCTGCCGTTGCTGCACCACGGCATGTTGATCACCGGCCTGCCGTACAGCGAATCGGCACTGCTGGAAACCCAGGGCGGCGGCACGCCATACGGCGCCAGCCATCACGCCGGTGCCGACGGCAAAAGCGGCCTGGATACCCATGAAGTGGCACTGTGCCGCGCCCTGGGCATGCGCCTGGCGAAGACTGCACAGAAACTGGAGAGCTGAGGTGGCGAAAAAGCCAAAGATTCTGCCTGCCCGCGAATGGCTCGAACCACGCGTCAAGGCGATGCGCGCCATCAGCCTGCTGTGCTTTCTCGGTCTGGTGGGACTGTTGTGTGTTTACTACCTGGCGATTGCCGATCTGCATGGGGCACGCCCCTGGGTGATCCTGCTGATCGAGTTGGTGCCGCTGCTGATACTGGCGCCAGGCATGATCGTCGGCAGCCCGCGCGGGCACTCGTGGATGTGCTTTGTGGTGAACCTGTATTTCATCAAGGGCGCATTGGCGGCCTATGACCCGAACCGGCAGATCTTCGGTTTGCTGGAGATGGGCGCGAGCCTGGCGGTGTTCTGCTCGGCGCTGTTGTATGTACGCTGGCGGTATCAGTTGAACCGCAAGCTGGCGGGTGAAGGCGAAATCTCTGTTGCCTGACCTTACGCCTTCGCGAGCAAGCCCGCTCCCACATTTGGATTCCCCTGTGGGAGCGGGCTTGCTCGCGAAGGGAGCGACCCGGTCTTAATGGTTCACGGTGTAAGCCAGCATCATCGAAATCTGGCTCATCGGCCGGCCGCCACTTTCCTCATACCACTGATTGAACACGTCCTGCACCAACGCCAGGTCGCGCAGGCTGCTCGGCACCTTGTCGATGACGTCCTGCGCATTCAGCGCCGCCACCACGTCATAGCTCGGCACAAAGGTATCCTTGCCGATCATCCGCAGGAAGCGCGGGGCGGACAGCCCGCCCAACTGATGACCGCGTTTTTTCAGGAAGGTCCAGAGGCCGACGATATCGGTCACCGGCCAGTCGGCGATCAATGCGCCGAAGCTACCCTTTTCATGGGCCACGTCCAATATGAACTGCGCATTGCGCGGCACACTCTTGAGCTTGCCCAGGTGGCGGATGATCCGCGTGTCCTGCATCAGCCGCTCAAGATGTTCGGCGCTCATCAGCACGACTTTCTCCGGATCGAACTTGAAGAACACTTCTTCGAAGGCCGGCCACTTGGCATCCACCAGGCTGTGCTTGAGCCCGGCGCGAAATACCCGTAGCGCCATCGTCGAGAGGTAGCGATCGTCGCTGATCTTGCGCAGTTGCGCGGGAGTCTTGGGAACGGGCAGATGGGCTTCCAGTTCAGCCGCCGAACCGAAGCGGTTCAGACAGTACTCGTTAAGCCACTTGTAATCGCGCATGCCCTCTCCTGAGGAATAAAACGATATTCAAATGTGGGAGCGGGCTGTGGCGAGGGGGCTTGCCCCCGTTTGAGTGCGTAGCACTCACAAAATCTTTGACTCTTCAGAGATTTGGGGCCGCTTCGCAGCCCAACGGGGGCAAGCCCCCTCGCCACAGGTCTGCTCCCACAGTTGTGGTTAGAGATTGACCACGTTGACGAAGCGCGATGCCGCGCTTTCGTCAATCTTGAGACTGGTGAAGTCAAACAAATTGCGGTCCGCCAGTTGCGACGGGATCACGTTCTGCAGGCTGCGGAAAATGCTCTCGGTACGACCCGGGGTCTTGCGCTCCCAGTCCTGCAGCATGTCCTTGACCACCTGACGCTGCAGGTTCTCCTGGGAACCACAGAGGTTGCACGGGATGATCGGGAATTGCTTGAGGTCCGAATAGGCCTGGATGTCTTTTTCGTTGCAGTAGGCCAACGGGCGGATCACCACGTTGCGCCCGTCATCGGCGCGCAGTTTTGGCGGCATGGCCTTGAGCGAACCGTTGAAGAACATGTTCAGGAAGAACGTCTCGACGATGTCGTCGCGGTGATGACCGAGGGCCATCTTGGTCGCGCCGATTTCATCGGCGAAGGTATAGAGCGTGCCGCGACGCAGGCGCGAGCACAGCGAGCACGTAGTCTTGCCTTCCGGAATCAGTTCCTTGACCACCGAGTAAGTGTCTTTCTCGACGATGTGGTACTCGATGCCCAGCGCCTTGAGGTAGGCCGGCAGCACGTGCTCCGGAAAGCCCGGCTGCTTCTGGTCCATGTTCACGGCCACGATCTCGAACTTGATCGGCGCGACCTTCTGCAAGTGCATCAGCACATCGAGCATGGTGTAGCTGTCCTTGCCACCGGACAGGCAGACCATGACCTTGTCGCCGTCTTCAATCATATTGAAATCGGCAACCGCCTCACCGGCCTGTCGGCGAAGGCGCTTTTGCAGTTTGTTCTGGTTGACCGTGAGAGTGCCCATGACGCGGAATCCGTGAGGTGTGACGAAAGGCGGGCATTTTACGCAAATTCTTTGCACTTGTGGCGAGCCACAGAAAGCTTCCCCATCATCAATTCCCCTACAGACCCGACGGCGATTAACAGCGGTGTTTACAGCGCGATTTGCTCTAAAGCCCCTACTCCCTCTGGGGAAACTCCTCCCTATACTGCGACATAAGGTCGCATACAAATTTCAGACCTGTGACTTGCTTGGCCGCATTGGCCCGTAGGCGCTCCACTGGGGGGCGACGGTAAAGACAAGAGGAGTGACTGGCATGATCCATCACGTAGTGGGGCTCTTCACCCACCCTGACCAAGAATGGAAAGAAATCCGTGGCGACCAGGAGGAAAGCATCAGCCACATGTACCTGACTCATACCCTGATCCTGGCGGCGATCCCCGCAGTGTCGGCCTTCATTGGCACCACGCAGGTCGGCTGGGTCATCGGCAATCGGCCTCCCGTGATGCTGACCGTAGAAAGCGCGATATGGATGACGGTCATGTCGTACCTGGCGATGCTCGGGGGTGTCGCGGTCATGGGCGCATTCATCCACTGGATGGCCCGCACCTATGACGCCAACCCAAGCCTCGCCCGCTGCATTGCGTTTGCAACCTACACCGCTACACCGCTGTTCATCGGTGGCCTCGCCGCCTTGTACCCGCACTTGTGGCTGGGGATGATCATCGGCACCGCCGCCATCTGCTACACGGTGTACTTGCTGTACGTGGGTTTACCGACGTTCATGAACATTCCATCTGACGAGGGCTTCCTGTTTTCAAGCTCGGTTCTCGCCGTAGGCCTGGTGGTGCTGGTCGCCATCATGGCATTCACTGTGATTGTCTGGGGACTCGGCGTGGGGCCGGTCTATACCAGCTAGACGCACAACACTGAAAATCAGAACTGCCGACAAGGGCCGCCGCAAGGCGGCCTTTTCATTCTTCAGCAACGAGACGGCACACGACCATTCGGCAACTTGGCGATTCGCAAGGTCCGAGGGTTACGGCATACTCGAGCGCTCTGGAGATCCATCAAGCATGCCCGAGCAACTCAATACCCGCGTCGAAGACTGTTTCCAACTAGCTGAATCCTTTTTCAAACGACCTTTCAAGCGCCCCGTGGTGAGCCTCAAGCTGCGTGGGCAAAAAGCCGGTGTCGCGCATTTGCACGAGAACCTGCTGCGCTTCAACCCGCAACTGTACCGGGAAAACACCGAAGATTTCCTCAAGCAGACCGTGGCCCATGAAGTCGCGCACCTGATCGCCCACCAACTGTTCGGCGACCGCATCCAGCCCCATGGCGAAGAGTGGCAGTTGATCATGCGCGGGGTGTACGAACTGCCGCCCAACCGCTGCCACACCTATGACGTCAAACGCCGCAGCGTGACCCGCTACATCTACAAATGCCCATGCGCCGACAGCGACTTTCCGTTCTCGGCCCAGCGCCATAGCCTGGTTCGACAGGGTCGGCGGTACTTGTGCCGACGGTGTCGCCATACCTTGGTGTTCAGTGGGGAGATGCGGGTCGAGTAGCGGGATGTGTGGTGGCCATATCGGCCCCTTCGTGAGCAAGCCCGCTCCCACAGGGGATCTGTGGCGTGACACAAAACCAGTGTGGGAGCGGGCTTGCCCGCGAAGAGGCCGGAGCAGACGCTAGAGAATTACCTTGGCGAAGCGCAATTGAGCAATCCGCTCAGCACTGAACCCCAACTCCCCCAACACCTGATCCGTATGCTGCCCCAACGCCGCACCGATATGCTTCGGCTCAGGCAAGCCATCGGAAAACTTCAGCGGGCATGCCATCTGCGCCTGGCTCGAACCATCACCACGAGGCACATCGGCCACCAACTCCCGCGCCTGCAACTGCGGATGACTTAGCGCTTCTCCCAGACTCAACACCGGCTCGACACAAGCGTCCAGTTCGGCGAACAACGCGCGCAACTCGGCAAAGTCGTGCTTTTCGAATTCGACCTTCAGCGCATCTTTAAGCTGCTTCTGGTGCACCGGTTGCGGTGACAGGCCGAGGCCGGCCAATTCCTCTAACCCCAATGCCGTGCACAACTGTTTCATGAAGGCCGGCTCCAGGCTACCCACCGACAGCCAGCGCCCATCCCGGGAACGGTAGTAATCGTAGAAGCTGCCGCCATTGAGCGCCTGGTTTTCCGGCCCCGGCTCGATACCGCAGGCCAGATACCCGGCACCCGCCATCGCGTTCAGGCTGAACGCGCAGTCGGTCATGCTGACATCCAGGTGCTGGCCCTGACCGGTCTGCTGCCGGGCAATGACCGCCGCCAGCAAGCCAATCACTCCGTGCAGCGAGCCACCGGCGACATCCGCTACCTGCATGCCCAACGGCAGCGGCCCACTGTCGGCCCGGCCGGTGTAACTCGCCAGCCCGGACAAGGCCAGGTAGTTGATGTCATGGCCAGCGCGGTCCTTGTAGGGACCGGTCTGGCCGTAGCCGGTGATCGACACATAAATCAATTTTGGATTGATTGCCTTCAGGGCTTCGTAACCCAGGCCCAGACGCTCCATGACACCCGGGCGGAACTGCTCGAGCACGATGTCATAGTCCTCCAGCAACGACCTGATCACCTCCAGCGCTTCAGGCTGTTTGAGGTCCAGGGCGAGGCTGCGCTTGTTGCGGTTGAGGTAGGCATGGCTGGCTGACACACCTTGATCGTGGGGCGGCAACACGCGCAGCAGATCCATGCGCGTCGGTGATTCGATACGCAGCACTTCGGCGCCCATGTCCGCCAGCAACAACGAGGCGAACGGCCCCGGCAGCAATGTCGAGAAATCCAGAACCTTGAGTGATGCCAGTGGACCGAGCATGAATGTTCTCCCTTAACGATGCACCCAGCCTAGGCAGCCATTGGCATTGCAGCAATCACCTTATGTGCCATGCGCAGTGACCGTTGTGCTCAAACAGCAGGCATGAAAAAACCCGCCGAAGCGGGTTTTTCATTACAACAAGGCTTACTTGGCGCTCGTCGGGGTTGCCCCTTCGACGTGGCCCAGAACATCACCCTTAGGCTCGTCGGCAATGCCGCGACCGCCCGAGGCCAGCTCAGCTTGCAGCACATCGGTGTCCAGTTCCTTGACCCACTTGGCCACAACGATGGTGGCCACGGCGTTACCGACCAGATTGGTCAAGGCACGGGCTTCGGACATGAAACGGTCGATACCGAGGATCAGCGCCAGGCCGGCAACCGGCAGGTGACCCACGGCGGACAGGGTGGCAGCCAGTACGATGAAACCGCTACCGGTCACGCCCGCAGCCCCCTTGGACGACAGCAGCAACACGACCAACAGGGTGATCTGGTGCGTGATGTCCATGTGCGTATCGGTGGCCTGGGCAATGAACACCGCGGCCATGGTCAGGTAGATCGCAGTACCGTCGAGGTTGAACGAGTAGCCGGTCGGGATCACCAGGCCCACGACAGATTTCTGCGCGCCCAGACGCTCCATCTTGATCAGCATGCGTGGCAGCACCGATTCCGAAGAAGAAGTACCGAGTACGATCAGCAGTTCTTCACGGATGTAGCGGATCATTTTCAGCACGCTGAAACCGTGCAGGCGGGCGATGGAGCCCAGCACGACCAGGATGAACAGCAGGCAAGTGATATAGAAGCAGGCCATCAGTTGACCCAGCTGCACCAGCGAGCCGACACCGTAGGCACCGATGGTGAACGCCATGGCGCCGAAGGCACCGATTGGCGCGAGCTTCATGATCATGTTGATGATGTTGAACATCACGTGGGCGAAGCGATCGATGAAGTCCAGCAACGGCTTGCCGTAGGCACCCAGGCGATGCAGGGCAAAACCGAAGATCACCGAGAACATCAGCACTTGCAGGATGTCACCGGTGGCGAAGGCACCGACGATGGTGGCCGGGATCACGTTCAGCAGGAAACCGACGACGCTTTGGTCAGCACCGGCCGCAACATAAGCGGCAACCTTGGAGGCATCGAGGGTGGCGACATCGATGTGCATGCCATTGCCCGGCTGCACGATGTTGACCACGACCAGGCCGACCAGCAGTGCGATGGTCGAAACGATCTCGAAGTACAGCAGCGCGTAGCCACCGGTCTTGCCGACCGATTTCATGTCCTGCATACCGGCGATACCGCTGACAACGGTACAGAAGATGATCGGGGCGATGATCATTTTGATCAGCTTGATGAACCCGTCACCCAGTGGCTTAACGGCCACGCCGAGCTGTGGGTAGAAGTGACCGAGCGCGATACCGATGACAATTGCAACGATCACCTGGAAATACAGGGATTTGTACAGTGGCTGACGAGTCGTCATTGCAAAGTTCCTCAAGGGTGCCCGGTGACAACATCCATCTGTTGCCCGCAACACCGCAATTGCGAACCCTCCTGCACTGGAGGGATTTGTTTTTTCGAGCTGCGCAACGGCAGGCATCTACTCGTTGTATCGCAAGGCCCGTGCCACCTTCGGTAAAATCCCTGCAAGCCTTTTGATATCAGGGGTCGCGGCAAATTCCCTGTCACCAGACGGTTACAAGCATGTGGCGGATTTCCGCCCTTCCATTAAAAGTCATCCTGCAATTTGGCGGATATCCGCCCTGTTCATGCCCGCAGTGCGCAGCTACCATCCGTCGCTCAACGGTCAGATCTGCTGCCATGCGCGAACGCACCATCGCCAGTCATTTCGCCCGCGCCGTTCTCGGGGGCGCGCGTCGACACGCCTACGACTATTCGGGACTGCTACAACAACTGGGGATCAGCCCCGAGTTGCTGGACGAGCCGCGGGCGCGCATCGCTCCTGAGCAATTCACCCAACTGATTCAGGCCTTATGGCTGGCACTGGACGACGAGTACCTGGGGTTCGGGCAAGCCCCGAGCAGGCCGGGCAGCTTCGCGATGATGTGCCATGCCGTGATTCACTGCCGCAGCCTGGATAAGGCACTCAATCGCGGCTTATTGTTTTATAGCCTATTCCCCGGGGCTCCGCGCCTGACCCTGAGCCGCGAAGATGAATGGGTTCGCCTGAGTCTCGACGACTCGCAGTTTTGGGACCCGGATCATTTCCTCAGCGAAAGCCTGCTGGTGATCTGGCACCGTTTCGGCAGTTGGCTGATCGGCCAGCGCATTCGCCTGGAACAGGCCACGTTCAGCTACCCGCGCCCTGAACACGGCGCCGAGTACGACCTGCTGTTTTCCTGTCCACTGGAGTTTTCCAGGGACCAGAGCAGCCTGCTGTTTCACAGCCGTTACCTGGCCATGCCGCTGCTGCAGGACGAACGCACCCTCAAGCATTTCCTCGAACGCTCCCCCGCCGACCTGCTCTCGCGCCCGGATGACGGCGACAGTTTGAGCAGCCGTTTGCGGCGCTTGCTCAGTCGCGACAGTTCACACTGGCCCGACCTGGAAGCCGTGGCCGCCCACCTGCACATCAGCCCACAGACCTTGCGCCGGCATTTGCGGGAAGAGGGTTCGAGTTTTCAGGAATTGAAGGACCAGTTGCGTCGGGACATCGCGATTTATCACCTGAGCCGTGCCGACCTGTCGTTGCAACAAATCGCCGAGCAGCTGGGGTTTTCCGAGCCGTCGGCGTTTCACCGGGCGTTCAAGAAGTGGACGGGGCTGACGCCAGGGGCTTATCGGGCGCAGGAAAACTGAGGTTCAAGGCTCAGTTACAGGGTGAATTCACTGGCCCCTTCGCGAGCAAGCTCGCTCCTACAGGTTTTTCGCAAGCCTTTGTGGGAACGGGCTTGCTCGCGAAGGGGCCAGCGAATGCACCATCAAACCTCAAGTCAAACCACCGGAAAATGAATCCGGAACGCCGCCCCGCCCATCGGTGAATCACCCAGGGTCAGTTGGGCGCTGTAGCTCTCGATGATGTCCTTGACCACCGCCAGGCCAATGCCCTGCCCCGGGTGCTGACGATCCAGACGCTCGCCGCGCTCGAGAATCCGTGCGCGCTGATCCTGCGGTACGCCGGGACCGTCGTCCTCGACACACAACTCGGTGCCACTGAGGGTTTCACGCACGCTGATGCGTATTTCACCGAGGCACAGGCGATAGGCGTTTTCCAGCAGGTTGCCCATCATCTCCAGCAGAGCGCCCTGCTCGATCGGTACGTAGCACGGGTCGGGCAGGTCGAACGCGACGTGCACGCGCTTGTCGCGATAGACCTTGTCCAGCGTGTCGCACAGGCTTTTCAGCACCGGATGCAAGCGCACCTGATGACGTACCAGACCGCTTTTGCGCAGGCTGGCGCGCTGCAACTGGTAGCTGATCTGCTGGCTCATGCGTTCGATCTGGGCTTGCAGTACCCAGGCCTGATCGCGATCTTCGGGACGCTGGGCCATGTCTTCACTGACGCCTTGCAACACCGCCAGCGGCGTTTTCAGGCTATGGG
The DNA here is from genome assembly GCF_019956575.1 of Pseudomonas sp. A-R-19. Taxonomy (NCBI): domain Bacteria; kingdom Pseudomonadati; phylum Pseudomonadota; class Gammaproteobacteria; order Pseudomonadales; family Pseudomonadaceae; genus Pseudomonas; species Pseudomonas sp. A-R-19. The sequence goes on along the minus strand of NZ_JAHBDR010000083.1, from coordinate 13,739 downwards.
CCAGGTCATCGAGGGAATCACGATAGCGACTGCGCTGCTCACGCTCACTGTGCAGCAAACGGTTGAGGGAACCGGTCAGGCGCAGCAATTCCCGGGGATGTTCTTCACTGAGGCTTTCTCGTGTACCACCTTCAATCTCGTCCAGTTCCTGGCTCAAGCGCCGCAACGCCTGCAAGCCCCAGGTCAGACCGATCCACAGCAATGCCAACAGCACCAGCAATGCCGCGCCAAAACCCAGATAGAGATTTTCCCGCAGGCCTTCGAGGGTCAGTTCGTACTCGCGAACCGGCTGCAGGGCAACGATACTGAAGGCTGCACTTTTGCCGCCGAGCAACTTGACCTCGACGTCGTAGACGAAGAACTCCTCGCCATTGGCTTCGCGGATCCGCGCGAACTCGTTGCCTCGTCCGTCATAGCGCGGCTTGTAGTTGATGCGTTCTTCCTGGGTCGCCTTCGAACGCCAGACCAGATGCCCTTCACGGTCATAAATGTAACCGAGCAGTCGGCTGTCGGTGAGATTGAAGCGCTCGTCGGGCAATTGCGCCGGCATCTGCAGGCTGTTGTTCTCCACCCGGGCGGCGGAGATCAACGTGGTCACGTCCGATGCCAGACGCTGCTCGATGGAGTCCTGCAGCGCCAGGCTGAAGGCACCCTGCATCGCCGGCAGCAACGCCAGCATGAACAACACCGCCAACAGCGTGGCGGCGAGCATCAAGCGAATGCGCAGCGAACGGATCAAGTGCAACGCTCATTGAACAGGTAGCCCAGGCCGCGCACAGTGTCGATCGGCTTGAATCCGCCCGGCCCCTCCAGTTTACGGCGCAGACGGCCGACCAACACCTCGATCACATTCGGATCACGCTCGTCGTCATCGGGGTAGAGCTGTTCCATCAAGCGGTCCTTGGGCACCACTTGCTGATGGTGGCGCATCAAGTATTCGAGAATGCGGTATTCGTACGCGGTCAGCGCCAATGGCTGGTCATCGAGGGACGCCTGCTTGCGATTCAGATCCAACAGCAAGGGACCGGCAACGATGGTCGACTGGGTGAAACCACTGGAGCGACGCAGCAAGGCATTCAGGCGGGCATCCAGTTCTTCGAACTGGAACGGTTTGACCACGTAATCGTCGGCACCGGCGGCCAGGCCTTCGACCTTGTCCTGCCAGTTACCGCGCGCGGTGAGGATCAGGATCGGGAAGGTTTTGCCACTTGAACGCAACAGGCGGATCAGGTCGAGCCCGCTCATGCCCGGCAGACCGAGGTCGATTACCGCCAGGTCAAAGTTGAACTGGGCGGTCTGGTACAGCGCCTCCTCGGCGTTGGCCACGGACTCGACCACGTGGCCGCTCTCCGTCAGGCGGGTTTGCAGGTGATGACGCAGCAGCGCTTCATCTTCGACGACCAGCAGTTTCATATTGCTCTCCCGGGCAAATCAACATCTCCAGAGGCGCAACGTCGCACCTCAATAGCTAACATGGCAATGGTCACTGTAGGAGCGAGCTTGCTCCGGGCGGCGATCCGACGAAGACGGCGGCACAGTCAACATTGATGTTGCCTGACACACCACTTTCGCGACCAAGCTCGCTCCTACAGGTATCGCGTTGGCGCAAACGCTTGTCAGAAAGCGTAGTTGGCGGACAGGTAAGTCTGGGCGCTGCTGGTCAGGTCCAGCGAACCCTGCTTGCTGCCACCGCGCTCACTCATCTCGGTGCTGGCGTTAGTGCGCAGGTAACGGTAACCCAGTTCAACCGAGGTGTTCTGCGAAACCTGTTGCAGCACACCCACCTGGCCACCGATGGCGTAGCCGATATCACTGTCGCGGCTGAAGCCTGACGACTCCTGAGTCATTTTGGTCAGGCCGGCCGTGGCACCACCGAACAGCTTGGTGCTGCCGCCCACCGGGTAGAACAGATCGTAGCTGCCCAGGAGGTTTTCCTGACGCAGTTTAATGCCGTTGTGCGAGCCCGACACATTGTCGTAAGTGGCGTAGTAGCGGCCCTGGGTGTTTTGCTGGCCCAGACGAACACCCCAGGTGGTGTCCTTGCCGATCACGCCATCGGCGTTCGGGTGATTGAGGTTATCGTTCAGGGCGTGGGATTTTTTGACCTTGTCGCTGGTCTGTCCAAGAGTAAGGCTGGCGAAGTTGTCGTCGGACGCGAAGGCTGCGGTGCTTGCGCCCAGAACCGTGAATGCCAGTAGCAGTTTTTTGAATCCAGTCATTGGGGAGTTCCTCATGTGCCGTTTGTTTTTTGGGTACGGGGCAAGGTTACGTACCGCGCCCTGAACTCCCCCTGAACGCACTCTGAACCTGGGCTGAACCGCCCCCTCGCGAATGTTTCGACACGTTTCAACAGGAGATTCGACCATGCGCATGTTCTTCGCTGTCCTCCTAATGGCCTTGAGCGGGCTCGGCCAGGCCGCCATCCAGACTCGGGAAATCCCCTACCAAAGTGCCGATGGCACAAAAATGATTGGCTACTACGCCTACGACGACACCCTCAAGGGCCCGCGCCCCGGGGTGTTGGTAGTGCATGAGTTCTGGGGGTTGAACGACTACGCCAAGCGTCGCGCCCGGGATCTCGCCGGCTTGGGCTATAGCGCCCTGGCCATCGACATGTACGGCGACGGCAAAAATACCGAGCACCCCAAAGATGCCATGGCCTTCATGCAAGCCGTGGCAAAAGACAGTGCCGTGTCGAGCGCAAGGTTCCAGGCCGGGCTCGACCTGCTGAAAAAACAAGCGCAAACCGATCCGGACAGGATCGCCGCCATCGGTTACTGCTTCGGCGGTGGCGTGGTGCTCAATGCCGCGCGCCAGGGTGTGCCACTGGCGGGGGTGGTGAGTTTCCATGGCGCCTTGGCGACCAATACGCCAGCAACACCAGGCAGCGTGAAGGCGAAGATCCTCGTGGAACACGGGGCGCTGGACAGCATCGTCACCCCGGAAAACATCACCGCTTTCAAGAGTGAGATGGACAAGGCGGGGGCCGACTACGCATTCGTCAGCCTCGACGGCGCCAAGCATGGTTTCACCAACCCGGATGCCGATCGGTTGAGCCATGGCGATCATGGCGGGCCGGACATCGGTTACAACAAGGCGGCGGATGAAAAATCCTGGGCGGACATGCAGGCGTTTTTCAAGAAGATCTTCAGCTGACACCACCCTCTGTGGCGAGAGGGCTTGCCCCCGTTCGGCTGCGAAGCAGTCGTAAATCCTGCAACCGCGCCCTGTCTGACACAACAATGCGACTGCAGGTTTTGGGGTGGCTTTGCCACCTAGCTGGAGCAAGCTCCCTCGCCACAAAAGCCACGCTACTACTACCCAGTCCTGGCGCTTATCGGCAAAATGCCGACATGAATCCTGCCCCCGCCCTACCCGTCTGCTGCACGCCCCTTGATGACCATTGGCCGCTGCCATTTGTGCTGCCCGATACGGTCCTGTTGAGCACTCACTTCGACAGCGCCCGACTGGCCAGCGATGACTTTCAGCGCAGTGCCATCGAGGTACCCGCGAGCATCCAGCGCTCAGTGGCCAAACGGCAGGCGGAGTTTCTCGCCGGGCGGGTGTGCGCCCGGGCCGCGTTACAGCGGCTCGAAGGCTTGAGCTTCATTCCGGCCATTGGTGAAGATCGGGCACCGGTCTGGCCTGCTCATATCGCCGGCTCGATCACCCACAGCACCGGCCGGGCGGCGGCCATCGTGGCGAACAAAAGCCATTGGCGCGGCCTGGGCATGGACCTGGAAAACCTGCTCAATGCAGATCGGGCCGAACGCCTGGCCAGCGAAATCCTCAACCCGCCGGAGCTACAGCGCATGGCGGCCGGTCCTCGCGAACAAATGGCGTTGCTGATCACCCTGACGTTCTCGGTCAAGGAAAGCCTGTTCAAGGCGCTCTATCCGATCGTTGAGAAACGCTTTTATTTCGAACACGCCGAAGTGCTGGAGTGGCGTGAGTCGGGCGAGGTGCGCTTGCGGCTGCTCACGGATTTGTCCAGCGAATGGCGTAACGGCACCGAACTGGATGCGCAGTTCGGGGTCAAGGATGGGCAATTGTTGAGCCTGGTCAGTATCAAGGCCTGAGGACGCCATCGCCGGCAAGCCGGCTCCTACAGGTCAGCGGTGTATTCACTTTTGTAGGAGCCGGCTTGCCGGCGATGGCGGTCGAGCGTCCACCGCATATCTCAACGCTTCTCCTGATTGCGTGGCCAACTCAGGCTGAAACACGCCCCGCCCAGGCTCTTGCTCTTGCCGATCAACGCGCGCCCGTCATGCCAATGGATGATACGTCGCACAATGGACAAGCCTAACCCATGGCCTCCGGAAGCACGGGTGCGACTGTCATCAAGTCGCAGAAACGGCGTAAAAATCTTCTCCCACGCCGACTCCGGCACACCCGGACCGTCATCCTCGATATCCACCCGGCATCGCTGCTGCCCCACCTGATAGCTGATGGTCACCCGTGATTGCGCATGACGCATGGCGTTGCTCACCAGGTTCTGGATCGCCCGATGCAGATAGCGAGGTTCGGCCTCGACCCAGGCGTCGTCGTTATCCGCCGCCGACAGGCATAACCCGCGCTGCACCGTGACGTCGGCGCGCAACGGCGCCAGCTCTTCGATCACCTGATTGACCAAGGCATCCAGATCGATCCGCTGGAAGTTCAGCGCCGGCGAGCCCTGCTCCAGCCGCGCATAGGTCAGCATCTCGTCCACCAGTCGGTCGAGGTCCTCGATGTCGTGATCCATGCCCTGGCAGTACTTTTCCAGGGCTTGCGGCGTGGTGGCCGAGCCGATCATTTCCAGGCCAAAGCGCAGGCGCGCCACCGGCGTGCGCAACTCGTGGGACACCGCTCGCACCAGTTCACGCTGGATCGCCAGCAACTGCTGCAAGTGCTCGGCCATACCGTTGAACGCCGAGGCCAACCGTCCCACCGAGTCCGCGCCGCGAGCCGGCACGCGGGTTTCCAGGCTGCCCTTGGCAATGCGCGTGGCGGCGGCCTCCAGACCGCGCAAGCGGCGCTCCAGTTGACGCACCAACAGATAGACAATCAAACCGATCAGCGTCAGGCCCAGCGCGGCGATCAGCACCAGCCACTCCGGCGGATAAGGATTCATCTGGTACAGGGGGCCGATTTCCAGGACCCACGGCGTGCCCACCATGCCGGCAAACACCCGGATCGAATCGCCCCCCTTGCCCAGCGCCATCACGGTGTCGCCCTCGGACACCCGACGGCTCTGGTCTTCGTCCATATCGGCTTCATCTACCGTGACCAGGCGCAGGTCGAAGCCGAACCCCTTGTTTTCCTTCAATTGCGCCAGGCGCAAGGGCTGGTCGGCGACCGGAGTGCGCACCAGTTCATCGGTCAGCAGGTAGATCGTCGCCCGGGCCAGTTGTTCGCTGATCTGCTGCACTTCCCCGGTGAGCATCAACTGTTCCTTGTCGCTGACCAGCTTGTAGACCTTCGCCGCGTGCGGCCCGGTCTGTTCCACCAATGCCTGGCCGCGCAACACACGGGTACGCTGGGTCAGGTCGAGGTCAGTCTCGGCAAAGGTTTTCAGCGCCAGCGGAATACCCAGCAAGCGCTCCCACACCAGCAAGGCGCGGTGGCGTTCGGTCTGGTTCATCGGTTGCAGGTTGTCGGCCATCAGCGAAAACGTGCCGTGGGCCAGGCGCTCGCGGTACTGCTCGCTGCGCACCTGATTGAGCAGGTGCAACGCCAGCACGCCAAGCACCGCCACCAGAATCAACGCGGCGCACATGCCGCCATAGATGCGCAGGAAGATGGAGTTCACAGGGATGGGTCTACGCAAGCCTCGGGAACGAACAGATAGCCTTTGCTGCGCACGGTCTTGATCAGCCGTGGATGCTCCGGGTCATCGCCGATCTTCGGGCGGATACGCGAGATGCGCACATCGATGGAGCGGTCCTGACCGTCATAACCGATGCCCCGTAGCGCGGTAAAGATCTCTTCCCGGGACAGAATGCGCCCGGCATTGGCCACCAACAGCCAGAGCAAGTCGAATTCGGCGCTGGTCAATTCGATGCCGTTGCCCTGCAACCAGGCTTCGCGCAGGGCGTTGTCGACGATCAGCGGGCCGAACTGCAGACGCCGCTGTTTTTCCGGGGCGACTTCCAGCGTTTCACTGCGACGCAGCAGGGCCTGGATGCGCGCCAGCAGCAGGCGCGGCCGTACCGGTTTGCACACGTAGTCGTCAGCACCCAGGTCCAGGCCGAGAATCTGGTCGGTGTCATCGGTCCGGGCGGTGAGCATCAGGATCGGGCCGTCGTAGCGGGAGCGGACCTTGCGGCAAATGCTCAGGCCATCTTCACCGGGGAGCATCAGGTCGAGGATCACCAGGTCCGGTTGTTCCTTGATGATGCGGTTCGCAGCGAGGGCACCATCCCCTTCGATCGATACACGCAGGCCATTGGCTTCCAGGTAATCGCGGGTCAGTTCGGCCAGTCGCTGGTCGTCCTCCACAATCAATACCTGCCAGGCTTCTTGCTCCACGGGTGACCTCTGCTTAACAAAAACACTAATAAGGAAGGATCCGCCCGTCTTTTTGTAATGATTCGGGGGGACAAATATGTATACACGCTGGGCCGATTGTATAAACGCCGCCCGTCGAGAACACAAGCGGGCAAATGCGTTCGGACAACAGTGTTTTTTGTGATAGGGTTCGCGCCCTTAAAAATCCGAACGGCTGTTTTCAATCGCTGAAAATCAGTGAAAAACAGTCCGCTCCAGCTAGCTCGCGGCCTACACGCCCGTTCCATCTTTCACACACAATTTACGCACAGGTTTATCCACAGGCAGTACGTTGCAACCCCCTCAAAAACGCATTATCTTGTACCTGGGCGCTAAAAAAACCCTACATGTAGGGTTTTAGCTTAAAAGCCCAACCACATTTCAGACCACAAACTCAAGCGCTTTATTGCCAGTTTATGGTTGAACCAAGCACGATTTTACAAGCCCAAACCGCACAGGCGGATGGCACCGTTTTTTCAGGCCCGCATGGCCGGAACGGTACGGGTGTTGCAGTCATGACTGGCACCCCAGAAAGGAATCCGGCTTCGAGCTCAGGCTCGGGGCCAAAGACTTCGGCACGGAAGCGGCATCATTAGCCTTTTTCCTACTGTCCCGAAGTTGTTATGCCCGACGCCAAGTCGGTTGTAGTGCTTCAGGACAGAACGGTGGGCACCGTGATGGTGCCCAAACAAACATAGAGAATGTGGAGACACCCCCCCATGCAAACCGACACAACTCGCGAGAACCCGCAGGGCACCTTGCCGCAGGCCGCTGATTCGAATTCGGATCTGTCCGCCACCGCGCCTGGCCAACTGCGCGTGATCAAGCATAACGGCACTGTCGTTCCCTACACCGATGACAAAATCACCGTCGCCATCACCAAAGCGTTTCTCGCAGTTGAAGGCGGCACCGCTGCTGCCTCGTCGCGAATCCACGACACTGTTGCCCGCCTGACCGAACAGGTCACCGCGACCTTCAAGCGTCGCATGCCATCGGGCGGCACCATCCACATCGAAGAAATCCAGGACCAGGTCGAACTGGCCCTGATGCGCGCCGGCGAGCAGAAAGTGGCTCGCGACTACGTGATCTACCGTGACGGTCGTTCGAAAGAACGTGCCGCCCACGCGCCGGCCGAGGAAGCGGTCAACGCTCACCCGTCGATCCGCATCACCCGTGCCGACGGCACCTTTGCTCCTCTGGACATGGGTCGCCTGAACACCATCGTCACCGAAGCGTGCGAAGGCCTGGAAGAAGTCGACGGCGACCTGATCCAGCGCGAAACCCTGAAGAACCTGTACGACGGCGTAGCCCTGAACGACGTCAACACCGCCCTGGTGATGACCGCCCGTACCCTGGTTGAACGCGAGCCGAACTACTCGTTCGTGACCGCGCGCCTGCTGATGGACACCTTGCGTGCCGAAGGCCTGGGCTTCCTCGAAGTGGCCGAGAGCGCCACTCACCACGAGATGGTCGACCTGTACGCCAAGGCACTGCCGGCCTACATCGCCAAAGGTATCGAGTTCGAACTGCTGAACCCAGTGCTGGCCTCCTTCGACCTGGAAAAACTGGGCAAGGCGATCAACCACGAGCGCGACCAGCAATTCACCTACCTGGGCCTGCAGACCCTGTACGACCGTTACTTCATCCACAAGGACGGTATCCGCTTCGAACTGCCGCAGATCTTCTTCATGCGCGTGGCCATGGGCCTGGCGATCGAAGAGAAGAACAAAGAAGATCGCGCGATCGAGTTCTACAACCTGCTGTCGTCCTTCGACTACATGGCTTCGACTCCGACCCTGTTCAACGCCGGTACCCTGCGTCCACAGCTGTCGAGCTGCTACCTGACCACCGTGCCGGATGACCTGTCGGGCATCTACCACGCGATCCACGACAACGCCATGCTGTCGAAATTTGCTGGCGGCCTGGGCAACGACTGGACTCCGGTTCGTGCGCTGGGTTCGTACATCAAGGGCACCAACGGCAAGTCCCAGGGCGTCGTACCGTTCCTGAAAGTAGTGAACGACACCGCAGTTGCCGTTAACCAGGGTGGCAAGCGCAAAGGCGCTGTCTGTGCCTACCTGGAAACCTGGCACATGGACATCGAAGAGTTCATCGAGCTGCGCAAGAACACCGGTGATGACCGTCGTCGTACCCACGACATGAACACCGCCAACTGGATCCCTGACCTGTTCATGAAGCGCGTCTTCGATGACGGCAAGTGGACCCTGTTCTCGCCGTCCGAAGTACCGGACCTGCACGACCTGACCGGCAAGGCCTTCGAAGAGCGCTACGAGTACTACGAAGCCCTGACCGAGTACCCGGGCAAGGTCAAGCTGTTCAAGACCATCCAGGCCAAAGACCTGTGGCGCAAGATGCTGTCCATGCTGTTCGAAACCGGCCACCCATGGCTGACCTTCAAGGACCCGTGCAACCTGCGCAGCCCGCAGCAGCACGTGGGCGTGGTCCACAGCTCGAACCTGTGCACCGAGATCACCTTGAACACCAACAAGGACGAGATCGCCGTTTGCAACCTGGGCTCGATCAACCTGCCGAACCACATCGTCGACGGCAAGCTGGACACCGCCAAGCTGCAACGCACCGTGAACACCGCCGTGCGCATGCTCGACAACGTGATCGACATCAACTACTACTCGGTGCCGCAAGCGAAGAACTCCAACTTCAAGCACCGTCCGGTCGGCCTGGGCATCATGGGCTTCCAGGACGCGCTGTACCTGCAGCACATCCCTTACGGTTCCGACGCTGCCGTCGAGTTCGCCGACAAGTCGATGGAAGCGGTCAGCTACTACGCGATCCAGGCGTCCTGCGACCTGGCCGATGAGCGTGGCGCCTACGACACCTTCCAGGGTTCGCTGTGGTCCAAGGGCATCCTGCCGCTGGATTCGCAACAGATCCTGATCGAGGCCCGTGGCCAGAAGTACATCGATGTCGACCTGAACGAATCCCTGGACTGGGCACCGGTTCGCGCCCGTGTACAGAAAGGCATCCGTAACTCGAACATCATGGCCATCGCACCGACCGCGACCATCGCCAACATCACCGGCGTCTCGCAGTCGATCGAACCGACCTACCAGAACCTCTATGTGAAATCGAACCTGTCGGGCGAATTCACCGTGATCAACCCGTACCTGGTTCGCGACCTCAAGGCTCGCGGTCTGTGGGACTCGGTCATGATCAACGACCTGAAGTACTACGACGGTTCGGTGCAGCAGATCGAGCGCATCCCGCAAGAACTCAAAGAGCTCTACGCGACTGCCTTCGAAGTGGACACCAAGTGGATCGTCGACGCCGCCAGCCGTCGCCAGAAGTGGATCGACCAGGCTCAGTCGCTGAACCTGTACATCGCCGGCGCCTCGGGCAAGAAGCTGGACGTGACCTACCGCATGGCCTGGTACCGTGGCCTGAAAACCACTTACTACCTCCGTGCCCTGGCCGCGACCAGCACCGAGAAGTCGACCATCAACACCGGCAAGCTGAACGCTGTCTCCAGCGGCGGCAACCACGGTGAAGATTCGGTCCTGGCAGCACCTGCCGGCCCTGCTCCAGTGCCGAAGGCTTGCGCCATCGACGAACCGGATTGCGAAGCTTGCCAATAAGCTGAGCCTGTAGGAGCGAGCTTGCTCGCGATGGTCTTGAGGCCGCCGCGTGTTTTCAGACAACACGCGTTATCGTTGACGACCATCGCGAGCAAGCTCGCTCCTACACCTACAGGTTTCACGAGCACAAAAAAAGCCCCTCTCTCGAGGGGCTTTTTTGTGCAGCACTTTCCAGCATCAAGCCATCTGGATGATGGTCTGCATGATGGTGCTCTGGGTGGAGATGGTCTTGGCGTTCGCCTGGTAGTTGCTCTGCGCCTTGATCAGGTCGACCAGTTCGTTGGTCAGGTTGACGTTGGACTCTTCCAGGGAGTTGGAAACGATCGAACCCAGGGTGCCAGTCTGCGGCGCATCGTAGCCCGGGATGCCCGATGTGTAGGTCTCTTTCCAACTGGTGCCGCCTACCGGCTGCAGGCCTTGCTCGTTGGTGAAGCTGGCCAGGGAGATCTGGCCGATGGGCTTGGTCTGGTTGTTGCTGAAGTTGGCCAGCAACACACCGCTGCCGTCGATGGTCAGGTTGGTGATCTGGCCAGTGGCATAACCGTTCTGCGATGGAATCGAACGCGCGGTGTCGGCGTTGAACTGGGTGGTGCTGGCCATGGCGATGGTCACGCCAGCCGGGTCGGCTGACGCGCCGTTGGCCGTCCAGACGCCATTGGTGACACTGCCTGGGGTCCAGTTGGTGATTTTCAGGTCACTGCTGATCACCGAAGTCGGTGGTGTGGTCGGCGGCGTCACCGGTGTGCTGACCGAAGTCAGTTTGCCGGCGGAATCGAACGTCATGGTCGAAGGAACCGGAGCGGTAACGGTTGGATCACTGCCATCGGGGTTGCGACCATCGATCAGCGTGTAGGTGTCCCAGGTATTCGGACCAGTCTTGACCATGTATTGATCCATGGGGTGCTGGTTACCCTGAGTATCGAAGACCGGGGTGCTGAACGACTTGGTAAAGGTCTCGGTCTTGGACGGATCGAACTTGTTCGCCGCAACTGTCTGGTCGATCACCGGCGCCGTGGAGTTCAGGTTGATGATCGATGACACGCTGCTGGTGGACTTCGGCGCCAGGTTGGAGGTGTCGATCCGCAGGTCGGTCAGCACGCCGTTGACGATCTTGCCGTTGGCATCCACACCGTAGCCTTGCAGGCGGGCAGTGCCGTCGCTGTTGGTGACGTAGCCGTCCTTGTCGGTCTTGAACGTACCGGCACGGGTGTAGGTCAGCGAACCGTTGTTGCTCATCACGAAGAAGCCGCTACCCTGGATACCCATGTCGAGCACGTTGCCGGTGTTGCTCACGTCACCCTGGGTGAACTGCTGGGAAACGTTGGCCAGGCGCACGCCGTTGCCGACGGTCTTGCTGCCGGTGCCCAGGCGGGTCGCCGAGTACACGTCTTCGAATTCTGCACGGGACGATTTGAAACCGGTGGTCGCGACGTTGGCGATGTTGTTGCCGGTAACGTCCAGTTGTTTGTTGGCTGCAAAGAGACCGCTAAGGCCGATATTGAAAGACATCATCCACTCCTTTATGCCGGGTTAGTCGGCTTTACATACCAATGGTTTGTACTTTGGACAGGGCAACGCTGCCCAGCCCGGCCAGATTGAGCATCAACTCACCGCCGGTCTGGCTGATGGTCACGCTGTTGACGGTCGCGGGCAGGTTGGTGATCAACGCGACGGACTGGCCATCGATCGTGCTCGTGGCGCCGAAGGTGTAGGTGCCGGCAGGTACCGTCTCACCCGCATCGTTCTTGCCGTCCCAGATGAAGCTGGCGTTGCCGGCCTTCTGCGAACCGAGGTCGATGGTGCGCACGGTCTTGCCGGTCGAGTCGGTGATCTTCAGGGTGGCGGACGCCACCGAAGACGGAACCACCACCGTGCCGCTGAGGCTCTTGGTGGTATCGACCACGGCCTTGTCGCCCGGCGCGATGACCGAACGGCCCACCAGCGACGACGCCTGCAAGGCCTGGGACGAGTTGTAGTTGCTGGCCAGGCCGCTCACGGTATCGTTGAGCGTGGTGATGCCTTCCAGGCTGCTGAACTGCGCCAGCTGGGCCACGAACGCGCCGTTGTCCTGGGGCTCCAGCGGGTTCTGGTTTTTCAGCTGGGTCACCAGCAATTGCAGGAACGCATCCTTGCCCAGCGCCTTGTTGCCCGAAGCGCTACCGGCTGCCGACGCGAGGCCGTCAGTCGTGGTGTTGGTCTTGATCGAGGAGTTGGCCAGGATGTCGTTGAGGCTCAAACCGCTGGTGGAATCGCTAACACTCATGTGAGTCGCCCCTTATCACTGACCGAGGGTCAGGACCTTCTGCATCATGGTTTTGGCGGTGTTCATCATTTCGGCGTTGGTCTGGAAGGAACGGCTCGCGGAAATCATGTCGGCCATTTCTTCAACCACGTTGACGTTCGGGTAGTAGACGTAGCCCTTGGCATCGGCTGCCGGATGATTCGGCTCGTAGCGTGCCTCGAGGTTGCTCTGGTCTTCGACCACGCCCAGTACCTGCACGCCTTGGCCGGCGGCATCCTGGCTCTGGAACAGCGAGTCGCTGCCGCCGCTCTGGCCGCCCTGGAACATGGTGGCGAATACCGGGTGACGCGCGCGGTAGGTCTGGTCGATGCTCGACGAAACCGTCTCGGCGTTGGCGATGTTCGAAGCGACGGTGTTCAAACGCGTGGTCTGCGCACTCATGCCGCTACCGGCAATGTTGAAAACACTGGATAGAGACATGGCTTACTCTCCGCGCAGGGCTGATACCAGCCCTTTGAATTTGCTGTTGAGCAGGGTGAAGCTGGCCTGGAAGCCGATCGCGTTCTCCGCGTAGTTCGACTGCTCCAGCTGAGCGTCCACGGTGTTCTGGTCGATCGACGGTTGCATTGGCGTGCGATACAGCAACGACTCGTCGCCATTGCCCAGGCCTTCAGCTTCGATATGACGGCTGTTGGTCATGTTCAAGGCGAAAGTGCCGCTCTTGGTTTTCTCGTTCTGCTCGGCGAGCACTTTCGAAAAGTCCAGATCCCGAGCCTTGTAGTTCGGGGTATCGGCGTTGGCGATGTTGTTGGCCAGGACTTCGGCACGCTGGGCGCGGAAGCCCAGGGCTTGTTCGTGGATACCGAGCGCTTTATCGAAGCTGATGCTCATGTCGGGAAACCTTCGGGTGACCTGATTTTTCGTAGGATCAACTTAGCAAGCCCCATGCCAATTCAAAAAAGCCCGGAAACCGGGGCTTTGCCGGCCATGGCAACGCGGCAATGCCAGAAAAGCGGCAACGGTTTTCCGCCGCCTGCCGCTTTTCTGCCGCTTGGTACGATCAAAAGAACACCGTGTCACCTTGTAGGAGCCGGCTTGCTGGCGATGAACGATGACACAGTCTGCCTGGATGACCGCGGCGCCTGGATCGCCAGCAAGCCGGCTCCTACAAGGGCACGCGGTGTAAGTTGGAAATTATCGGCCACAAAAAAAAGGAGCCCCAAAGGGCTAATGCCAGTCAGTTAAGCTGACTGGCATTTTTATTTTTGATCGGATACTTCGGGGATTTGAGCCTGATGGCCCGGGGGTAAATGCGCTCCGCCCGTCGATGAGGCAGTACATACTGCGGGGCTGAG